>NZ_JBFBJT010000161.1:0-15613 GCF_040686175.1 Streptomyces sp. NPDC086077
TCGGGTGTGTGCCTCGGCCGCCGTACGCCGGTCCGCCTCGGCCCGCTTCAAGTCTGCCGCCGTGCGGGATCTCCGGGAAGCGGGCGCCCTCGGCGTTCGGCGGGTCCGGGCCTCAGCCCTTGCTGATCTCCCAGAAGCGGAAGACGGTCGAGGCGTCGAGGCAGTACTCCAGGCCGTAGACCTCCTCGCGGACGACCGCGTACTGCTTGGCCTGCCAGACCGGCAGCAGCGGGACCTCCTCGGCGACCATGTCCTGCAGCTCGCCGTACTCGTCGTCGGTGGCGGCGCGGTCGATCTGCGCGGCGGTGCGCGGGATGAGCGTGCCGGTGATCGTGTCGTTGCTGTAGTTGTTCTCCAGCACGTTGCCCTGGCCGAAGAACGGGGCGGTGAAGTTGTCGGCGTCCGGGTAGTCGGGCACCCAGCCCTTGACGTACACGCCGTACTTGCCGTCCGCGATGTCCTGCTCGTACTGGTCGAAGGCCACGGACTTGACGTCGGCGGCGAACAGTCCGCTGGCGTTCAGCTGGGCCGCTATGGTCTGCAGCTCCTCGTCGGTGGCGGGGCCGTAGCGGGACGGGGTGGACCACAGGGTGATCTTCACCTTGTCGGTGATGCCGTCGGCGCGCAGCGCGGCCTCGGCCCTGTCCTTGGAGGGCCGGGCGCCGTAGGTGTCGAAGAAGGCCGTGTTGTGGCCCGCGATACCCGCCGGGATGATCGAGTACAGCGGGGTCGCGGTGCCCTGGTAGACGTCCTCGATGAGGGCGTCGCGGTCGATCAGGTGGGCGATGGCCTGGCGGACGCCGAGCTTCCCGGCGACCGGGTCGTCCATGTTGAAGACCAGGTGCTGGACCTCGGCGCTGCTGCCCTCGATGATCTTGACGCCGGAGTCGGAGTCGGCCTGCTCGACGTCGGCGATGTCGGTGGCGCTCAGGCCTCGGTAGGCGATGTCGACGTCCTTGGACTGCAGCGCCTTCTTGAGCGCGGCGCGGTCGCCGTGGAAGAACTTCATGGTGACGCCGGAGTTCTGCACCTCGGCGGTGCCCTGGTAGTTCTCGTTGACCGAGAAGACGGCCTCGTTCTCGGTGAACGAGTCGAGCTTGTACGGGCCCGAGCCGACCGCCTTGCCGTCCGTGCGCAACGTGCCGGCGTCGTACTCGCGGTGGTTGACGATGGAGCCGGCGCCCGAGGCGATCTTGCTCGGGAAGGTGGCGTCGGCGACCTTCAGGTCGAAGACGACGGTCTTCTCGTCCGGCGTCTCGACCTGGTCGAGCATCGGGAACATGATGGCCGGGCCGGCCTCGTCGTCGACCTTCAGCATGCGGTCGAAGGAGAACTTGACGTCCTTCGAGGTGAGCGGGTCACCGTTGCTGAACTTCAGGCCCTCCTTCAGGGTGCACGTGTAGACCTTCGTCGAACCGTCCGTGAAGTTGCACGCCTGGGCCAGCTCCGGCTGCGGCTCGGTGCCGCCCTTGGGGAAGCTGAGCAGGGACTGGAAGACGTTGTTGAACAACAGCCAGGAGCCCGGGTCGTAACCGGACGCGGGGTCGGTGGCGAGGACGTCGTCCGACATCCCCACGACCACGGTGGAGCCGTTCTCCCCGGAGTCACCGGACTCGGAACCGCATCCGGTCAGCAGGCCGGAGGCCAGACCGGCCACGATCGGCAGGACCGGCCACTGGTTGCGTATGTTCACGTGCGTGCCTTACGTCGTTCTTGAAGTACCCGGGCGCCTTCCGGCACCCGGTCGTGCCCGGAAGGCGTCAGCCGCTCACACCACGGCCGAGCTCCCACAGCTGGAGGGTGGCGGAGGCGTTGAGCGCGTAGGCGACGCCGGTGACGTCGTCACGCGCCGCCACGTACTGCTTGCCCTGCCACAGGGGCAGCAGGGGCACGTCCTCGGCAACGATGTCCTGGATCCTGTTCAGGCTGTCGGCGGCTGCCAGACGGTCGGCCTCGCGCCGGGAGTCCGGGATCAGGGTGTTGCGGATCTCGTTGTTCGCGTACGGCAACTTGAGGAAGTTGTCCTTGTCCAGGAACGGGGCGACGTAGCTGTCGGGGTCCGGGAAGTCGGGGAACCAGCCCATCCCGAAGACGTCGTACTCGCCGTTGCGTTCGGCGGGGACGAAGGTGTCCCAGGGGGCGCCCTCGATACCGACCTGGAACAGTCCGCTGCCGTTGAGCTGCCTGCGCAGCTCCTCGAACTCCTTTTTGGTAGCGGCGCCGTAGTGGTCGGTCGTGTAGTGCAGGGTCAGCTTCACCGGCGTCTCGACGCCGGCGTCGTCGAGCAGGCCCTTGGCCTTGGCGACGCTGGGGTCGCCGTACTTGTTGAAGAAGGCGTTGGAGTGCCCGGTGATGGAGGCCGGGACCAGCGAGTACAGCGGATCGGCCTGGGAGCCGTAGACCGCGGAGATGAGTTCGTCGCGGTTGAGGAGCTGTGCCATGGCCTGGCGTACGGCCTTGCTCTTCACCGTCGGGGCCTCGGTGTTGAAGGCCAGATAGCGGATCTCCAGGCCGGGCATCTCGACCAGGTCGACATCGCCGTCGGCGACCGCCAGCTTGTCGATCTGCTCGGGCGTCATGGAGCGGGTCATGACGTCGATGTCACCGCCTTCGAGGGCGGCGCCCATGGCGTCGGCGTCCTCATACGAGACCATGTCGACCTCGTCGTTCTGCACCTTCAACGCGCCCTTGTAGTTCGGGTTCCTGGTGAACACCGATCTGACCAGCTCGCCGTCCTTCTCCTCGCCCTTGAGCACGTAGGGGCCGGAGCCGTCGACCTGGAAGCCCTCGCGCAGTTTGTTCTTCTCGTAGTTGTCGGGGTTCACGATGCCCGCGACCGGGGTCGACAGCTTGTACGGGAAGGTGGCGTCGGCGGTCTTGAGGTGGAAGATGACCTCTTGGTCGCCCTTGGTCTCGACGGTGTCGATGGTGGACAGCAGGGCGAAGACACCACTGTCCGCCTTGATGGCAAGGGCCCGGTCGATGGAGAACTTCACATCGGCCGCGGTGATGGCGTCACCGTTGGAGAACTTGAGGTCGGCGCGCAGCTTGCAGGCGTAGCGCTCGTTGCCGGAGTCGGTGAACCCGCAGCTCTCGGCGGCCTCCGGGACAGGGGCGCCCTCGCCGCGCGGCTGGACCATCAGCGTCTGCACGGTCTGACGGAGCACGTTCCAGGTGCCCACGTCGTACGCGTACGCCGGGTCGAGCGGTGCGGGGGCGTCCTTGGAGGCGATGAACCGGTCGGTGGTGCCCACGACGATCGAGCCACCACCGTCGCTGCCGCCGTCGGACCCGCCGCACGCGGCAAGCGCGGGAGCAAGCAGTCCGACCACGGCCGGCAGCACCAAGGTCTTGCGGTTCATGCTCGGGATTCTCCACAGCTGTCAGGTCCGTGTACCCGGCATGCAGGGGTGTCGCAGCCGATCACGGGGATGGGGTGAGGTTCTCGCGATGAGATTAGTGCGCCCTCGTGACGGGGCTCGTGGCCACCGGAGTTGGGCGTCCATCACGCTGCGAAACCGGGCGCGGACGCACCGAAAACCCGACAGGGGAAGGATTCGTGCAGCATCCCATGAATCAGGACACAAAGGCGGGGCAACCGACCCGTTATGGGATGCGGCTGCACATACGCGCCACGCTGTCGACCCCCGCCGAAGTGGGGAACGTCACACTTTCAATTGGGAGCGGGCCCACCGTAATTCGGCCATCCACACCCATCGGATTTCCAGCGATGGAATTGCCGTGGGACCGGAGCACGGCGCGTGAACTCCCACGCATGCGCGTCATCAGTTCAGCAGGCCGCGCAGAAATGCCAGGTCGACCTCTTCGAGCGAACGCACCACGGTGCGCCGCGCCGCCGGGGCGATCGGCGCCACCGAGGGGACGGCCACCACATGGCAGCCCGCCGCCTCGGCCGCGGCCACGCCGGTCGCGGTGTCCTCGACGACCGCGCATCTGGCCGGATCCGCGCCGAGCCCGGCGGCGGCGAACAGGTACGGGTCCGGGTGCGGCTTGGTACGCGCGACCTCGTCGCCGGCCACCGTCAGGGCGAAGTACTCGGTCCCGAGGATGCCCAGGACGCGGTCGATGATGCGCCGGTGGGAGGCCGAGACCAGGGCCGTCGGGATCTCGTGCACGGCGAGCTCGCCCAGCAGCCGCGCGGCGCCCGGCATCAGCGGCAGCGCCCGGTCGATCCGGTCCTCGAACCCCTGGTTGAGCAGCACGGTGAGCTCGGCGAGGGTGATGTCGGCGCCGGTCGCCTCGATCAGGAACCCCGCGCTGCGGGTCATCGGGCCGCCGACCACGACATGGCGCCAGGAGTCGTCGAGGGTGTGACCGAGGCCGGCGAAGACCTCGCACTCCACGTCCCACCAGAAACCCTCGGTGTCCACCAGGGTGCCGTCCATGTCGAGGAGCACGGCCTGCAGCGCGGAGCCTTCGGCCGTACGGGTGCCGATAGCGGGGACGGTCGTCGTCATCCGGCGTACCTCCTGGAGGGACGAGCAGGCCGGTTCCCGGGTAGGGAACCGGCCTACTGTGGACCGACCAGTGTACGACTATTCCGATCAGCGCGCGGTGTGGAGGGTCACAGGCGTGGTGCACCGGGTCACCGTGCGTTGAAGTACTTCGCCTCCGGGTGGTGGATCACGATGGCGTCGGTGGACTGCTCCGGGTGCAGCTGGAACTCCTCCGAGAGCCGCACGCCGATCCGCTCCGGCTCCAGCAGGTCGGCGATCTTCGCCCGGTCCTCCAGGTCGGGGCAGGCGCCGTAGCCCAGCGAGAAGCGGGCGCCGCGGTACTTCAGCGCGAACATGTCCTCGATGTCGGCCGGGTCCTCGCCCGCGTAGCCGAGTTCTGCGCGCACGCGCGCGTGCCAGTACTCGGCGAGCGCCTCGGCCAACTGCACGGACAGGCCGTGCAGTTCCAGGTAGTCGCGGTAGGAGTCCGACGCGAACAGCCGGGCGGTCTCCTCGCCGATCCGCGAGCCGACCGTGACGACCTGGAGGCCGACGACGTCCGTCTCGCCGGCTTCCTCCGGGCGGAAGAAGTCGGCCAGGCACAGCCGGCGGCCGCGGCGCTGGCGCGGGAAGGTGAAGCGGGTTCGCTCGTTGCCGGCGTCGTCGAGGATGATCAGGTCGTCGTCCTTGGAGACACAGGGGAAGTAGCCGTAGACGACGGCCGCCTCCAGCAGGTTCTCCGTCTGGAGCCGGTCCAGCAGCCCGCGCAGCCGGGGCCGGCCCTCGGTCTCGACCAGTTCCTCGTACGACGGTCCCTCACCGGTGCGGGCCTGCTTCAGGCCCCACTGGCCCTTGAACAGCGCGCCCTCGTCCAGCCAGGACGCGTACTCCTTGAGCTGGATGCCCTTGATGACCCGGGTGCCCCAGAACGGCGGCTTCGGGATCGGGGTGTCGGTGGCGACGTCGGAGCGCACATGCCCCTCCTCCGGGCGCTCCTCGACCTCGACGGTGGCCGCCCGCACCCGGCGCTGCTTGAGCTCCGGCAGCTTCGCGCCCGGCACACCCCGCTTGACGCCGATCAGCGCGTCCATCAGGCGCAAGCCCTCGAAGGCGTCGCGGGCGTAGCGGACCTCGCCCTCGTAGATCTCGTACAGGTCCTGCTCCACGTAGGCCCGGGTGAGCGCGGCGCCGCCGAGGATGACCGGGTAGCCGGCCGCCAGGCCCCGGGCGTTGAGCTCCTCCAGGTTCTCCTTCATGATCACCGTGGACTTCACCAGGAGGCCGGACATGCCGATGACGTCGGCCCGGTGCTCCTCGGCGGCTTCGAGGATCGCGGAGACCGGCTGCTTGATGCCCAGGTTGACGACGTTGTAGCCGTTGTTGGACAGGATGATGTCGACCAGGTTCTTGCCGATGTCGTGCACGTCGCCGCGCACGGTGGCCAGCACGATGGTGCCCTTGCCGTCGTCGTCGGTCTTCTCCATGTGCGGCTCCAGGTAGGCCACCGCGGTCTTCATCACCTCGGCGGACTGGAGCACGAACGGCAGCTGCATCTGGCCGGAGCCGAACAGCTCGCCGACGACCTTCATGCCCTCCAGGAGGGTGTCGTTGACGATGTCCAGGGCGGGACGGTCCTGGAGGGCCGCGTCGAGGTCCTGCTCCAGGCCGTTGCGCTCGCCGTCGATGATGCGCCGCCGCAGGCGCTCCTCCAGCGGCAGGGCGGCCAGTTCCTCGGCCTTGCCGGCCTTCAGCGACTTCGCCGTGGCGCCCTCGAACAGCTCCATCAGCTTCTGCAGCGGGTCGTAGCCCTCGCGGCGCCGGTCGTAGATCAGATCGAGGGCGGTGTTCACCTGCTCGTCGTCGAAGCGCGCGATCGGCAGGATCTTCGACGCGTGCACGATCGCCGAGTCCAGGCCCGCCTTGACGCACTCGTCGAGGAAGACGGAGTTGAGCAGGATGCGGGCGGCCGGGTTGAGGCCGAAGGAGATGTTCGACAGGCCCAGCGTGGTCTGCACGGCGGGGTGGAGGCGCTTCAGCTCGCGGATCGCCTCGATGGTGGCGATGCCGTCCTTCCGGGACTCCTCCTGGCCGGTGCAGATCGTGAAGGTGAGGCAGTCGATGAGGATGTCCTCCTCGCGGATGCCCCAGTTGCCGGTCAGATCGCCGATGATCCGTTCGGCGATCTCGACCTTCTTCTCGACCGTGCGGGCCTGGCCCTCCTCGTCGATGGTGAGGGCGATCAGCGCGGCGCCGTGCTCCTGGGCCAGCCCGGTGACCTTGGCGAACCGGGACTCGGGGCCGTCGCCGTCCTCGTAGTTGACGGAGTTGATCACCGCGCGGCCGCCGAGCTTCTCCAGCCCGGCCCGGATGACCTCGACCTCGGTGGAGTCGAGGACGATCGGCAGGGTGGAGGCGGTGGCGAAGCGGCCGGCCAGTTCCTCCATGTCGGCGACGCCGTCCCTGCCGACGTAGTCCACGCACAGGTCGAGCATGTGCGCGCCCTCGCGGATCTGCTCGCGGGCCATCTCCACGCAGTCGTCCCAGCGGGCGGCCAGCATGGCCTCGCGGAACTTCTTCGAGCCGTTGGCGTTGGTGCGCTCGCCGATGGCCAGGTACGAGGTGTCCTGGCGGAACGGCACCGACTGGTAGAGGGAGGCGGCGCCCGGCTCGGGGCGCGGGGCGCGCTCGCCCGGGGTGAGGTCGCGGACCCGCTCGACGACCTGGCGCAGGTGCTCAGGCGTCGTACCGCAGCAGCCGCCGACCAGGGAGAGGCCGTAGTCGCGGACGAAGTTCTCCTGGGCGTCGGCCAGCTCCGGGGCGGTCAGCGGGTAGTGGGCGCCGGAGGAGGTCAGCACGGGCAGGCCGGCGTTCGGCATGCACGACAGGCGGACGCGGGAGTGGCGGGCGAGGAAGCGCAGGTGCTCGCTCATCTCGGCCGGGCCGGTCGCGCAGTTCAGGCCGATCATGTCGATGCCGAGCGGCTCCAGCGCGGTCAGCGCGGCACCGATCTCGGAGCCGAGCAGCATGGTGCCGGTGGTCTCGACGGTCACCGAGACGATCAGCGGTACGTCGTACCCGGCCGTCTCCATCGCCCGGCGGGCGGCGACGACGGAGGCCTTGGTCTGGAGCAGGTCCTGGGTGGTCTCCACGAGCAGCGCGTCGGCGCCGCCCGCGAGCAGGCCCTCGGCGTTCTGCTGGTAGGCGTCGCGGATCGCGGCGAAGGTGGTGTGGCCGAGGGTGGGCAGCTTGGTGCCGGGGCCCATCGAGCCGAGCACCCAGCGCGGCTGCCCGGTGCGCCGCGCGTAGTCGTCGGCCGTCTCGCGGGCGATGCGCGCGCCGGCCTCGGACAGCTCGACGATCCGGTCGGCGATGTCGTACTCGCCCAGGGCCGAGAGGTTCGCGCCGAAGGTGTTGGTCTCGACGCAGTCGACTCCCGCGTCGAAGTACTCGGCGTGCACCGAGCGGACGATGTCCGGGCGGGTGACGTTCAGCACCTCGTTGCAGCCTTCGAGGTTCTGGAAGTCCTCCAGCGTGGGGTCCTGCGCCTGGAGCATGGTGCCCATCGCTCCGTCGGCCACCACCACACGGGTGGCGAGTGCCTCACGGAGGGCGGACGCGCGGGTCCGGCTGTCGGTGACGGGGGACTGCGGCGACGAGGCCATGTAAGGGGCTCCCTGGAATGCGACGGCTGTCGGCTTTGCGCTTTCCCCGGATGCTCCGGCGGAACGTCCAGCGGAGGGGCGCACGCGGCCAGGGTAGCCGGGACCGGGGGCCTAGGGTCAGGGGCGTCCACGAGACGGACCGGCGTGGCGCACAGGCCACTCCCCGGGGACGCCGGACACGACAGCTGTCGAGCGCCCATTGGCGGGAGGTCGGCATGGACCGGTAGTGTTCGGCATTGCCGAACGGTAGACATTGCCGTACGGCAACAGCGACGTCGCGGTTCGACGGTCGAAGGGGACGGAGGCAGGACGGCGATGGCACGGAACATCCAGTCGCTCGAACGGGCGGCCGCGATGCTGCGCCTTCTCGCGGGCGGTGAGCGACGGCTGGGCCTGTCGGACATCGCCTCGGCGCTGGGTCTCGCCAAGGGCACCGCCCACGGCATCCTGCGCACCCTCCAGCAGGAGGGGTTCGTCGAGCAGGACGGCGCCTCCGGGCGCTACCAGCTGGGCGCCGAGCTGCTGCGCCTGGGCACCACCTACCTCGACGTGCACGAACTGCGCGCGCGTGCCCTGGTGTGGACGGACGACCTCGCCCGGTCCAGCGGCGAGAGCGTCTACCTGGGGGTGCTGCACCAGCAGGGCGTGCTGATCGTGCACCACGTCTTCCGGCCCGACGACAGCCGCCAGGTGCTGGAGATCGGCGCCATGCAGCCACTGCACTCCACGGCCCTGGGCAAGGTCCTGTCGGCCTACGACCCGGTCGCGCACAGCGAGGCCCTGGAGTCGGACCGCAAGGCCTTCACGGACCGCACGGTGTGCGACCTGAGCGCCTTCGAGCACGTCCTGGACCTCACCCGCGCGCGCGGGTACGCCGCGGACGTCGAGGAGACCTGGGAAGGCGTCGCGTCCGTCGCCGCGCCCATCCACGACCGGCGGCGCATGCCAGTCGGCGCGGTCGGCATCACCGGTGCGGTGGAGCGGCTGGGCCGGGACGGGGAGCTGCGGTCCGAGCTGATCGCCGCCGTGCGGGACTGCGCCCGCGCGGTGTCGCGCGATCTGGGCGCCGGCCGGTTCTGAACCGCCCGCAGGGCCCTGAACAGCACATACGCAATATCGCGCGGGAGAGACCGGGATGCCGTGGGGCGTTCCGGCTGCCGGTCTGCCCAAAACGGAACATATTGGTCATAGATCGGCCTACCGGGCCGATGGGTCAATAACTCAACACAACCCACCACCATCGCGCTTTCGGCAAGAGACCTCTTGACTGCGCGTAACGCCGAGGCAAGACTCCCGTCCATCGGTCGGCATTGTCGAACACCTACCGGCAATACGCGCTAGAGTGTGATGACGCCAAGGGCCGACGGACCCCGGAAGGGACGCGGGGTTCTCCCCCTGGACAGGACAAAGGAGTCGCGGGTGTCCAGCTCCGACATCTTCATCGGCGAGACCATAGGTACCGCCATACTCATCCTCCTCGGCGGAGGCGTCGTCGCCGCCGTGGTGCTCAAGGCCTCCAAGGCCCGGAACGCCGGCTGGCTCGCGATCACCTTCGGGTGGGGTTTCGCGGTGATGACGGCCGTCTACATCTCGGCGCCGCTCTCCGGCGCCCACCTCAATCCGGCCGTCACCCTCGGCCTGGCGATCGCGAACGACGACTGGACCAACGTGCCCGTGTACTGGGGCGGTCAGTTGCTCGGCGCCATGATCGGCGCGGTCCTGGTCTGGGTCGCCTACTACGGCCAGTTCCACGCGCACCTCACCGACAGCGAGATCGTCGGCGCCGCGGACGCCCAGGCGAAGGACGCCAAGGCGGTCGAGGCGCGGGAGAAGGGCGCCGGCCCGGTGCTCGGCATCTTCTCCACCGGACCCGAGGTCCGGAACGTGGCGATGAACCTCGCCACCGAGATCATCGGTACGTTCGTGCTGGTCATCGCCATCCTCACACAGGGCCTGAACGACAACGGCAACGGTCTCGGCACCCTGGGCGGCCTGCTCGTCGCCCTCGTCGTGGTCGGCATCGGCCTCTCGCTCGGTGGCCCGACCGGTTACGCCATCAACCCGGCCCGTGACCTCGGCCCGCGCATCGTGCACGCCCTGCTCCCCCTGCCCAACAAGGGCGGTTCCGACTGGAGCTACGCCTGGATCCCGGTGGTCGGCCCGCTGATCGGCGGCGCGGCGGCCGCCGGACTCTACAACCTCGCGTTCGTCTAGAGCGGGTTCGTCCAGAGCGGCCACGGCCGCTCTCGCAACCGCAGGAACCACGCCGTGCACAGCCCAGACATACGGAACCCCAGGAGCACACAGTGACCGACGCCCACACGGCCGGCCCCTTCATCGCAGCCATCGACCAGGGCACGACCTCCAGCCGCTGCATCGTCTTCGACCGGGACGGCCGGATCGTCTCCGTCGACCAGAAGGAACACGAGCAGATCTTCCCGAAGCCCGGCTGGGTCGAGCACAACGCCGGCGAGATCTGGACCAACGTCCAGGAGGTCGTCGCCGGAGCCATCGAGAAGGCCGGCATCACCCGCGACGACATCAAGGCCATCGGCATCACCAACCAGCGCGAGACCACCGTGCTGTGGGACAGGAACACCGGTGAGCCCGTCCACAACGCCATCGTCTGGCAGGACACCCGCACCGACGCCTTGTGCCGGGAGCTCGGCCGCAACGTCGGCCAGGACCGCTTCCGCCGCGAGACGGGCCTCCCCCTCGCCTCCTACTTCGCCGGTCCCAAGGCCCGCTGGCTGCTCGACAACGTCGAGGGCCTCAAGGAGCGCGCCGAGGCGGGCGACATCCTCTTCGGCACCATGGACACCTGGGTCATCTGGAACCTGACCGGCGGTGTCAACGGCGGTCATCACGTCACCGACGTCACCAACGCCTCGCGCACCCTCCTCATGAACCTGCACACCATGCAGTGGGACGAGAAGATCGCCGAGTCCATCGGTGTGCCGCTGGCGATGCTGCCGGAGATCCGTTCCTCCGCCGAGGTGTACGGCGAGATCACCGGCGGCAAGCTGGGCGACCTGCTCGGCGGCATCCCGGTCGCCTCCGCGCTGGGCGACCAGCAGGCGGCCCTGTTCGGCCAGACCTGCTTCTCCGAGGGCGAGACCAAGTCGACGTACGGCACCGGCACCTTCATGGTGATGAACACCGGTGACAAGATCATCAACTCCTACAGCGGGCTGCTGACCACCGTCGGCTACCAGATCGGCGACCAGAAGCCGGTCTACGCCCTGGAGGGCTCGATCGCCGTCACCGGTGCGCTGGTGCAGTGGATGCGGGACCAGATGGGCCTGATCTCCACCGCCGCCGAGATCGAGACGCTCGCGCTGTCCGTCGAGGACAACGGCGGCGCCTACTTCGTGCCCGCCTTCTCCGGTCTGTTCGCCCCGTACTGGCGCTCCGACGCCCGCGGTGTGATCGCCGGCCTGACCCGGTACGTCACCAAGGCGCACCTCGCCCGCGCCGTGCTGGAGGCCACCGCCTGGCAGACGCGGGAGATCGCCGATGCCATGACGAAGGACTCCGGCGTGGAGCTGACGGCCCTCAAGGTCGACGGCGGCATGACGTCCAACAACCTGCTGATGCAGATGCTCTCGGACTTCCTGGACGCTCCCGTGGTGCGTCCGATGGTCGCGGAGACCACCTGCCTCGGTGCCGCCTACGCCGCCGGTCTCGCCGTCGGCTTCTGGAACAGCACCGACGACCTGCGCGCCAACTGGCGCCGGGCCGCCGAGTGGACCCCCCGCATGGACGCGGCCGACCGCGACCGTGAGTACAAGAGCTGGCTCAAGGCCGTGGAACGGACCATGGGCTGGCTCGAAGACGACGAGAGCTGATTCGACGAGCGCCGACGCGCAGTCGGCCGACGAGGAGTAAGAACCCCACATGACCAGCCAGTCCACCCTGCAGTCCGTGCCTGCCCTGGGCACGCACCCGGCCTCCGGCTCGAACCCGAGCCGCGCCGAGACCCGGGAGCAGCTCTCCAAGGCGTCGTACGACCTTCTCGTGATCGGCGGCGGCATCCTGGGCATCTCCACCGCCTGGCACGCCGCGCAGTCCGGCCTCAGGGTGGCCCTGGTCGACGCCGGCGACTTCGCCGGAGCCACTTCCTCCGCATCCTCCAAGCTGCTCCACGGCGGTCTGCGCTACCTGCAGACCGGCGCGGTGAAGCTGGTGGCCGAGAACCACTTCGAGCGCCGTGCGGTCTCCCGCCAGGTGGCCCCCCACCTGGCGAACCCGCTGACCTTCTACCTCCCCGTGTACAAGGGCGGCCCGCACGGCGCCGCGAAGCTCGGCGCCGGTGTCTTCGCCTACTCGATGCTCTCCGCCTTCGGCGACGGCGTGGGCCATCTGCTCTCCCCCGCCAAGGCCCAGGCAGACGTGCCCGAGCTGCGCACCGAGAACCTCAAGGCCGTGGCCGTGTACGGCGACGACCAGATGAACGACGCCCGGATGGCCCTGATGGCGGTCCGCGCGGCCGTCGAGTCGGGCGCGGTCGTCCTCAACCACGCCGAGGTCACCGGCCTGCGCTTCACCCAGGGCCGGGTGACCGGCGCCGAGTTGCGGGACCGGCTGTCCGGCGACGAGTTCGGCGTCGACGCCCGCCTGGTACTGAACGCGACCGGCCCCTGGGTCGACCACCTGCGCCGTATGGAGAACCCTCATGCCGCCCCGTCGATCCGCCTGTCGAAGGGCGCGCATCTGGTCCTGAAGCGCACCGCCCCCTGGAAGGCCGCGCTCGCCACCCCGATCGACAAGTACCGCATCACCTTCGCCCTCCCCTGGGAGGACATGCTGCTGCTCGGCACCACCGACGAGATGTACGACGGCGACCCGGCGGACGTCGCGGTCAACGAGCAGGACATATCGCAGATCCTGGACGAGGCCGCGTTCTCCATCCGCGACCAGCAGCTCGACCGGGACCTCATCACCTACGCCTTCGCGGGTCTGCGGGTGCTGCCGGGCGGCCCCGGCGACACCGCCAAGGCCAAGCGCGAGACGGTGGTCACCGAGGGACGCGGGGGGATGCTGTCCGTCGCGGGCGGCAAGTGGACGACCTTCCGCCACATCGGCCGCACGATCATGAAGAAGCTGGAGTCGCTGCCCGGTCACCCGCTGGGCGAGGACTTCGAGCCGATCTCCTCGCTGCCGAAGAAGCTGCCGCTGCCGGGTGTCGCCAACCCGCGCGCGGTCGCCCACCGGCTGCTGGTCGACGGCCCGGCGCCCGGCCCGCGGATGGCGGCGGACACCGCCAAGCACCTGGCCACGCACTACGGTTCGCTGGCCTTCGACATCGCCCGCATCGCCAACGACGACCCCGAGCTCGCCCGGCGCGTGCACCCGGAGGCCCCGGAGATCTGGGCGCAGGTCGTCTGGGCCCGCGACCACGAGTGGGCCGAGACCGCGGACGACGTGCTGCGCCGCCGCACGACCCTGACGATCCGCGGCCTGGCCACGGACGACGTTCGCGCGAAGGTCCAGGACCTGCTCGACAAGAAGTAGCCGGTACGGCCGAGAGGGGCGGCTCCACGCCGACGGAGCCGCCCCTCTCCGTGCCCGTGGTCCGGACGGCGCAGCGGGCCGTCGCTCCTGGTGAGGCCGCATAATGTGCGAAGACCTCGGAGGTCTGGGCGACAGGGAGGCCGACCATGGCAGTGACGGACGAGGCGATCGAAAAGATCAAGGGCATGATCGTCTCCGGCGCGCTGCGGCCCGGCGACCGGCTGCCCAAGGAGAGCGAACTCGCCGCCGACCTTGGCCTGTCCCGCAACTCGCTGCGGGAGGCCGTACGCGCGCTGTCGCTGATCCGGATCCTGGACGTACGCCAGGGTGACGGCACGTACGTCACCAGCCTGGATCCCCAACTGCTGCTGGAGGCGCTGAGCTTCGTCGTCGACTTCCACCGCGACGACACCGTGCTGGAGTTCCTGGCCGTGCGCCGCATCCTGGAGCCGGCCGCGACAGCGCTGGCGGCCGCACGCATCGGCGAGCGGGAACTGGACGCGCTCTCCGCCCAGTTGGAGGCGCTGGGCGCGCAGCCCTCGGTCGAGGAACTCGTCGCCTGCGACCTGGAGTTCCACCGCAGCATCGTGCAGGCGTCGGGCAACTCGGTGCTGTGCTCGCTGCTCGACGGCCTGTCCGGGCCGACCACCCGGGCCCGGATCTGGCGTGGCCTGACCCAGCGGGACGCGGTCAGCCGCACCCTGCACGAGCACCGGGCGATCCTCGCCGCGCTGCGCGACCGGGACGCGGAGGCGGCCCGCTCCTGGGCCACGGTGCACATCGCGAGCGTGGAGCAGTGGCTGCGCAGTTCGCTGTGAACAAGCGTGTACGAATGGGGGACAGCTCGGATGAATCGCGGGGTGTCCGGGGCGGGCGAACGGGGCAGTGATCCGTTCACTCCCCCGTGCAAGGGGGCTGCGGGCGCCCCCGCCGCACGCCGTAAGGTTGGGACGTCAGGCGAGGGCACGTCGGAAGGAGGCGCTGGGTGATCGAGCTCGAGGGGGTTCCCGAGCTGATCGACCCGGTCATGGTGGCCGCGTTCGAGGGCTGGAACGATGCCGGCGACGCCGCCTCCACCGCGGTCGCGCATCTGGACAGGGAGTGGAAGGGCGAGGTGTTCGCGGCGCTGGACGCCGAGGACTACTACGACTTCCAGGTGAACCGGCCCACGGTGTGGATGGACGCCGGCGTACGCAAGATCACCTGGCCGACGACCAGGTTGTCGGTGGTCCGGGTCGGCGGCGACAAGCCGCGCGACCTGGTCCTGGTCCGCGGCATCGAACCGTCCATGCGGTGGCGCTCGTTCTGCAACGAGCTGCTCGGCTTCGCGCACGAGCTGGGCGTGGAGCTGGTGGTCATCCTGGGCGCCCTGCTCGGTGACACCCCGCACACGCGCCCGGTCCCGATCAGCGGGACCACGTCCGACTCGGACCTGGCGCAGCGCATGGATCTGGAGGAGACCAAGTACGAGGGCCCGACGGGCATCGTCGGCGTCCTGCAGGAGGCGTGCACGCACGCGGGCGTACCGGCGGTGTCGCTCTGGGCGGCCGTGCCGCACTACGTCTCGCAGCCTCCCAACCCGAAAGCCACCCTCGCCCTGCTCAACCGCCTGGAGGACCTGATCGACGTACGCATCCCGCTGGGCGAGCTGCCCGAGGACGCGCGCGCCTGGCAGGTGGGGGTGGACCAGCTGGCCGCGGAGGACAGCGAGGTCGCGGAGTACGTGCAGACGCTGGAGGAGGCCCGCGACACCGCGGAGCTGCCGGAGGCGTCGGGCGAGGCGATCGCCCGTGAGTTCGAGCGGTATCTGCGGCGCCGGGACGGCGGCGGCACCCCGCCCGGCGGGCACGCCACGGACGGCGGTGACGGCCCTCCGTTCCTGCGGGACAAACGGCCGCCGAAGCCGAGCAACGAGGACGACGACTCGTCCGAGCAGTGAGCACGACCTTGGGCCGCTTCCTCCACCGGGTGGAAGCGGCC
>NZ_JBFBJT010000162.1:0-15443 GCF_040686175.1 Streptomyces sp. NPDC086077
CGGCGACGTACACCGGGCGCGCCGCGGTTCCCCGACAGCGGCACCCGCGCCTAGGCGGGCCGCTGGAGCACCGTCAGGCTCCGGTCCGCAAGGGTGAGCCGGTCCCCGTCCGCCACCTTCGTGCCGGTGCCCGGGGCCACGCCCTCGGGCCGGGCGGTGTCGACGACGACCTGCCACTGCCGTCCGTGGTCGACCGGCACCACGAAGTCCAGCGCCCTGGGTGAGGCGTTGAACATCAGCAGGAACGAATCGTCGGTGATGCGTTCCCCGCGCGGTCCCGGCTCGGAGATCGCGTTGCCGTTGAGGAACACCGTCAGCGCCGACGCCTGCGCGGACTCCCAGTCCCGCTGGGTCATCTCCTTGCCCTCGGGGGTGAACCAGGCGATGTCGGACAGCTCGTCATGGGTGCCCTCCACCAGCCGGCCGTGGAAGAAGCGCCGCCTGCGCAGCACCGGATGGTCCCTGCGCAGCCACACCATCGCGCGTGTGAAGTCCAGCAGCTCGCTGCCGTCCGGCGGCCACTGGACCCAGGCCAGCTCGCTGTCCTGGCAGTAGGCGTTGTTGTTGCCGCGTTGGGTGCGCGCGAACTCGTCGCCGTGGCTGATCATCGGCACGCCCTGGGACAGCATCAGCGTGGCGATGAAGTTGCGCATCTGCCGGCCGCGCAGTGCCAGGACGTCCGGGTCGTCGCTCTCGCCCTCCGCGCCGCAGTTCCAGGACCGGTTGTGGCTCTCGCCGTCGCGGTTGTCCTCCCCGTTGGCCTCGTTGTGCTTGTGGTCGTACGACACCAGGTCGTGCAGCGTGAAGCCGTCGTGGCAGGTCACGAAGTTGATGGAGGCCAGCGGCCGGCGTCCGTCGTCCTGGTACAGGTCGGACGAGCCGGTCAGCCGGGAGGCGAACTCCGCCATCGTGCGCGGCTCGCCCCGCCACAGGTCCCGTACCGTGTCCCGGTACTTGCCGTTCCACTCCGTCCACAGCGGCGGGAAGTTGCCCACCTGGTAGCCGCCCTCGCCCACGTCCCACGGTTCGGCGATCAGCTTCACCTGGGACACCACGGGGTCCTGCTGCACCAGGTCGAAGAACGACGACAGCCGGTCCACCTCGTGGAACTGCCGCGCCAGCGTGGCCGCGAGGTCGAAGCGGAAGCCGTCGACATGCATCTCCGTGACCCAGTACCGCAGCGAGTCCATGATCAGCTGGAGCACGTGCGGGGACCGCATGAGCAGGGAGTTCCCGGTCCCGGTGGTGTCCATGTAGTACCGGGGGTCGTCCGCCAGGCGGTAGTACGACGGATTGTCCAGTCCCCGGAAGGACAGCGTCGGGCCCAGGTGGTTGCCCTCGGCGGTGTGGTTGTAGACGACGTCCAGGATCACTTCGATCCCGGCCTCGTGCAACGCGCGCACCGCCGACTTGAACTCCAGGACCTGCTGTCCCCGGTCGCCCCAGGAGGCGTACGCGTTGTGCGGGGCGAAGAAGCCGATGGTGTTGTAGCCCCAGTAGTTGTTCAGGCCCATGTCCACCAGACGGTGGTCATTGACGAACTGGTGTACGGGCATCAACTCCAGGGTGGTGACGCCGAGCCCGGTGAGGTGCTCTATGACCGCCGGATGGGCGAGCGCCGCGTAGGTGCCGCGCAGTTCCTCCGGCAGCCCCGGGTGGCGCATGGTCAGGCCCTTCACATGGGCCTCGTAGATCACCGTCTCGTGGTACTCGGTGCGGGGTGGCCGGTCGTCGCCCCAGTCGAAGTACGGGTTCACCACGACGGACGTCATGGTGTGCGGCGCGGAGTCCAGGTCGTTGCGCTCGTCCGGGGAGCCGAACGGATAGCCGTACACCTCCTCGCCCCACGAGACCGAACCGCTGACAGCGCGCGCGTACGGGTCGAGCAGCAGCTTCGCCGAGTTGCAGCGCAGCCCCCGCTCGGGAGCGTGGGGGCCGTGCACGCGGTAGCCGTACCGCTGCCCCGGCATGACGCCCGGCAGGTACGCGTGCCGTACGAACGCGTCGCTCTCCCGCAGTTCCACCGCCGTCTCCGAGCCGTCGTCGTGCAGCAGACACAGCTCTACTCGGTCCGCGGCCTCCGTGAAGACCGCGAAATTGGTGCCGGCGCCGTCGTACGTGGCGCCGAGCGGATATGCCTCTCCAGGCCAGACCTGCATGGATACGACTCTTCCAGGTGTGTCGTGCCGGTGGGACCGCCTTGACCCCGAGTCTCCACGAAAGTGAGGGAACCACCTATGACTTACTCCCCTCTTACCGGTCGACCAGTGCATACGGAGGTATGCCGAACCAGTGGGGCAGACACGTACTCCCCTGGAGATCAGGGGGAGTAGGGGGAGATTGTGCGCAACATAGTGCACCGGCATCTGGGCAAGGTGGTGGCCGGTGCCGCCATCGCGCTCGCCGGGACGGCAGTGATGGTGGGGATCACCCTGCCGGGCACGGCAGGGGCGGACGACACGGCCGGGGGAACGGCCGGTGGCCGCGGGGCCCAGCAGGCGGCCCAGGGCGCGGCGGACGGCCAGGCAGCCGTGCCGCCGGGCGTCGTCGAGCAGGCGCCGGCCCAGGGCGAGAAGGGCACCGGCCGTGACCCGCTCACCGAGGACGAGACGAAGCGGGTCGAACGGCTCGCGCTCAGCCGGCAGCTGATCAGTTCCGGCGAGGGCGTCGACGGCGGCCGCGGACCGCAGCGGCTCGGCGTCGACCTCGCCGAACCGGAGGCCGTGGAGCTGGGCGACCCGGAGGCGCCCCGGCGCGCCGAGGTCTCGTTCTACGACTACGGGAAGGACACCCTTGTCACCCGGACGGTCAACCTCGACACCGGAAAGGTCGAGCGGACCGCAAGTCGGCAGGGGGTCCAGCCGCCGCTGAGCCGTGACGAGGCCACCGAGGCGGCCGGACTGCTGATCGCCGACCCGCTGGGCGCGGGCCTGAAGGCCGACTACAAGGACGCCACCGGCAAGGAGCTCACCTCGCCGGACCAGCTGCTGCTCAACAGCATGGTGTACCGGGCCACGCCGGGCGCCCAGCCCGCCGTGCTCGACCAGTGCGGTGAGCACCGCTGCGTACGCCTGTTCCCGAAGGTGAGGAACGGGCCGTGGATCGACGCCCGTCACCTGGTGGTCGACCTGAGCGCCCGCAAGGTGGGCGAGCTCGCCGGCTGAGCCACCCGCGCGGGAGCAACCCGCCGCCTGCGTGCCTCGGTCCACTCTTCCAACCGATCCTCCAGAAGGCTCCGGTGAGCCTTCCGCAAGGGAGTCGATTTCGTCATGCCCGTGATCAGCAACAGCCGTGCCCGCAAGCGGACGGCCCTGGCCCTCGCCGTGGCTGGGCTGGCCGCCGGTGCCGCCACCGGGGCGGTCCCGGCCGCCGCCCAGCCAAACGCCGCGCCGGCTGCGGCGGCCGCCTGCAGCGCCGCATACCGCATCGAGCAGAAGCTCTCCACCGGCACCACCTGGCGCATGTGCTGGCGCTACCACAAGGAGGCCGGTCTCGTACTGGAGCACATCACCTACCAGCCGCCGGGCGAGCCCCGCCCGATCAAGGTGCTGGCCTCCGGCAAGCTCGGCCAGATCCATGTGCCCTACGACGACGGCAAGGCCGAGTACCAGGACCTCACCCAGGCCGGTTTCGGCCAGGGCCTGAAGGACCTGGCGCCCGGCGAGTGCCCCGGCGGCACCATCAAGACCGTCCGGGTGCCCGAGGCCTGGGACCCCTCCCACCAGAACGTCAAAGGCCTGTGCACCACCACTCGTTCGCGTGGTCATGCCTACCGCATGCAGGGCGAGAGCGCGAACAAGGTCTTCCAGAAGCAGGGCAAGGACCTGCTCGTCTACACCGTCAACCAGGTCGGCTGGTACGAGTACATCACCGAGTGGCGCTTCCAGGACGACGGCACGATCAACATGAACGTCGGCGCCACAGGCTCCCTCTCGCCCGTGGACTACGACGCCGGTGACGGCCGCGGCTGGCCGATCGGCAAGGGCGCCAAGGCCTACGCCACCAGCCACAGCCACAACGTCTTCTGGCGGCTCAACTTCAACCTGGACGGCTCGACCAAGGGCAGGATCGAGCAGTACGACTCCAAGGTCAGCGCCCCCGCGAACGGCCGCCCGGCGCCCACCAACAAGACCACCCGCACCGCGATCACCAAGGAACTCGCGGGCGACGCCAGGAACATGCGCTGGTGGCGCGTGGTCAGCGCGACCGGCAAGAACAAGGACGGGCACGCCCGCTCGTACGAGATCGTGCCCGGTGCCAGCGCCAAGTACCCCGGCCGCGGCTACACCCGGCACGACGTGTACTTCACCGAGTACGACAAGTGCGAGCAGTACGCCAGCGACAACCTGCCCGACTGCGGTGCCGGGCACGGCAAGTCCGTCGACAAGTGGGTGGGCGGCCAGGCCCTGAAGAACCCCGTGGTCTGGGTCAACGTCGGCTTCCACCACGTGGCGCGCGACGAGGACCAGCAGCCCATGCCGGTCCACTGGCAGGGCCTGTCCGTCGCCCCGCGTGACGTCACCGCTATGAATCCGCTCACGCCGGCCGAGCTGGCTGATCAGAATGGACGTACCGAGTAGGGAAGTTGGCGAACAAGCCTGCCCATCCGGCTGCACCGCCGACCGCTCCCGGAGTACCCTTCCTTGATCGTTGGGGCAGGGAGTGCTCGGGGGAGTGGAAGGCGGTGCGCGGGTGGGCTCGGGAGGGCTGGAGCTGCCCCCTGGTGACGAGGGTCACGAGGGGAGCTCCACAGAGGTCCCGCCCGGCACGGTGTCGCTGGCCAGACCGATGGAGACGCACTCGATCGGCCCGGAACTGGACTGGGACGCCGACGCCTGGCACGAGGTGCGCACCCGCGCCCAGCGAGCCGGTCGTGCCTACATCTGGCTGAACCTCGTCGAGCAGCGGCTGCGCGCGGTCGTGGCCGCCGTCCTGCGCCCCATCTACGAACCCGTCCACGGCGACGAGTGGGTGGTCGCCGCGGCCGGTCCGGCCGGCCAGGAGTGGGTCCAGCGCGCGGTCGCCGTGCGCGAGGTCAGCCGCCGCAAGGGCTATCTGCTCGACCCCGCCGACGACAACGTCCTCAGCTTCCTCACCCTGCCGCAGCTGCGCGAGCTGATGGTGCAGCACTGGCCCTGCTTCGAGCCGTACGTCGACGAGCGCCGGGACGTCGAACTCGCGCTCGACGAGCTGGAGGTCACCCGCAACGTCGTCTCGCGCAACCGGGCCCTGTCCGAGGCCGTGCTGAACCAGGCCGAGCGGGCCTCGGCGCGGCTGCTGGAGACCCTCGGCTCGGGCGGGGACGTGCCCTCGGCGCGCCGGCTGCGGGTCGACGCGGTCGAGGACCTCGTCGGCGACCGCTACTCCGACGTCGTCGCCGTGCACTCCGACCGGGTGCGGCTGATGCGCCAGTTCCCCGCCGAGGACATCTTCGGCGGGGCCCGCCGTCTCGACGCCGTCGGCATCGGCCTCAACCTGCTCGTGCAGAACTTCTCCGGACGCCGTCTGGTGCGCCTGGCCGAGGGCGGCTGCCGGGTGCGGCTGCTGTTCCTCAACCCGGCGTCCAGCGCGGTGAAGCGGCGCGAGCGCGAACTGGGCATCAAGCGGGGCGAGCTGAGCCGGGCCGTGGAGATGAACATCCTCCACATGCGCCGGGTGCGCGCCCGGTTGCGGGACCCGGACGCCTTCGAGATCCAGGTCTACGACGAGACACCCCGCTTCACCGCCTACCTCGTGGACGGCGACGGCTCGGACGGCATCGCGGTCGTGCAGTCCTATCTGCGCCGCACCCGTGGGATGGAGGCGCCGGTGCTGGTACTGCGGAACGGCAACCGGGTGGTCAAGCCGGGCGAAGTGGACGAGGGTGGACTCTTCGGAACGTACCGGGAGGAGTTCGAGGCGGCATGGGTGGATTCCCGCCCTGTGTCCTGAATCGTCGTCACCTTTTTCCGGCGTCCCGCCAGGGGCCCAAGCGGAACGCTGTCCTCTGATTGTCAGTGCCGCATGCGATCGTGGAGATCACTGGGGGAAAGCACCACCAAGAAGGGGGGCCGCCGATGGGCTGGCACCGGGAGCTGCTGATCGGCTTCGACCTGGAGACGACCGGGACCGATCCGCGAGAGGCGCGCATTGTCACGGGGGCCGTGATCGAGGTCAGGGGCGGTCAGCCCCTGGGACGCCGGGAATGGCTGGCGGATCCGGGAGTGGAGATCCCGGCGGACGCGGTGGCGGTGCACGGCATCAGCAACGAACGCGCGGTCACCGAGGGCCGCCCGGCCGACCGGGTCGCGGACGCCATCGCCGATGTCCTCGCGGGCTACTGGAAGACGGGCGTCCCCGTCGTCGCCTACAACGCCGCCTTCGACCTCACCCTGCTCTGCGCCGAACTGCGGCGGTACGGCCTGCCGTCCCTGCGGGACCGCCTCGGCGGCCTGCACCCGGCGCCGGTCATCGACCCGTACACCATCGACCGCCAGGTCGACCGCTACCGGCGCGGCAAGCGCAACCTCGAAGCGGTCTGCACGGAGTACGGCATCGTCCTCGACGGTGCCCATGACGCCTCCGCCGACGCGCTCGCCGCCGCCCGGCTGGCCTGCGCGATAGCCGGCCGCCACCCCAAGATCGCGGCCCTCGGCCCGGCGGAGCTGCACCGACGCCAGGTCGAGTGGTACGCCGAGTGGGCGGCGGACTTCCAGAAGTTCCTGCGCCGCAAGGGGGACGCCACCGCCGTCGTGGACGGCCTGTGGCCACTGCGGGAGCCGGCCGACGAGCGGGTCTGAGCCCGCCCGGCAGTGGCCGGCGGCTCAGAACGGATACCAGCGCACGGTCTCGTCCCCGTCCCGCAGCGATGCCACCCGGCGCTCGAACTCGGCCAGCGCCGTGGGACTGCTCGGCGCGTGCTGGGCCACCCAGGCGCAACTGGCCGTCTCCCGCGCCCCGCGCAGCACCGCACAGCCGTCCCACTCGCGCACGTCCCAGCCGTAGGCCTCGGTGAACGAGTCGTAGGCCTCGGCCGGCAGACCGTAGCGGTCGCGGGAGAGGGCCATCACCACCAGGTCGTGCTCGCGCAGGTCGGCGGAGAAGGTCTCCAGATCGACCAGGACCGGCCCGTCGGGACCGATGTGCACATTGCGGGGCAGCGCGTCGCCGTGGATCGGGCCGGGCGGCAACTGCGGGGTGAGCGCGGCCGCGGCGGCCTCGAACCCGTCGCGGCGCTCGCGCAGGTACGCCGCGTCCGCCGGGGCGATCGTCTCGCCGGCCAGCCGCAGCCAGCGTTCCACCCCGCCCAGCAGTGCGCGGGGCGGCAGCGGGAAGGAGGGGGAGGGCAGTGCGTGGACGACCTGGAGCAGTCCGGCCAGATCCCGGGGCTCGGCGGGCCGTACGGGATCGGGCAGCCGGTGCCACACGGTCACCGGGTGCCTCTCGACGAGCAGCGCGGTGTCCAGGGCCGCCCGGACCGCGGGGACCTCGGCCTCCGCCAGCCACAACGCGATGGCGACCTCCCGGCGCGCCCGGTCGAGGAGTTCGGCGTCGCGGCCCACCTTGACGACCAGGTCACCGGCGGCGAACACGGCGTTCTCGCCGAGGGCGAGGAGCCGCGCGTCCCGTGCCGGACCGGGCAGGACCCCCGCCGCGGCCAGTACGTCCCGCGCCCGTGCCTCGTCCATCGTCCGCCTCCGTGATCCCTCGTCGCGGGGCCCGTGGCCCGGATCCCGCGGTGCCGCGTTCGTGCCGTCCGTCGGCCAGTGTCGCATTCGCACAGGTCGGGGGCGTGCGCGGGCCCTTGACGACGTCGACCGCCTTCACGACCATGACGGGGGCCCGCCGGGCTCCGAACGTCACGAGCCGCGCAAAGGAGCCGATCCCGTGACATTGGTGACCGAGGTGAGGCACGCGAAACGCGGGCCGAGCCGGGGCCGTCAGCGGCGTGGCGGCGACCACGGCGCGTGGTTCCTGGTGCTGCCCGCGCTCATCCCCATCCTCGTACTGAGCGTGGGGCCGCTGTTGTACGGGATCCTGCTGGCGTTCACCGACGCCCAGGCGGGCCGCACCGAGCCCACCGAGTGGATCGGCACCCTGAACTTCCAGGACCTGCTGCGGGACACGCTGTTCTGGGAGTCGTTCCGGATCGGGCTGGTGTGGGCGGTCGGCGTGACGGTGCCGCAGTTCCTGCTGGCGCTCGGCCTCGCCCTGCTGCTCAACGAGCGGCTCCGGCTGCGCTGGCTGGCCCGCGCCCTGGCGATCGTTCCATGGGCGATGCCCGAGGTCGTCGTCGGCATCATGTGGCGGCTCGTCTACAACCCCGACGCGGGCGTCCTCAACGAGACTCTGCGCGACCTGGGTCTCGGTGACGGCCGCGACTGGCTCAGCGGGCTCGGTACCGCCCTGCCCGCGGTGATCGTCGTCGGCGTCTGGGCGGGGATGCCCCAGACGACGGTCGCCCTGCTCGCCGGACTGCAGAACACCCCGCGCGAGCTGCACGAGGCGGCCGCGATCGACGGCGCGGGTGCCTGGCGCCGGTTCCGGACGGTCACCTGGCCCGCCCTCAGACCGGTCGCCCTCGCGATCACGGCTCTGAACTTCATCTGGAACTTCAACGCGTTCGCCCTGGTCTACGTCCTGACCAGCGGTGGTCCGGGCGGCAGGACCAGGCTGCCCATGCTCTTCGCCTACGAGGAGGCCTTCCGCTACGGCCAGTTCGGCTACGCGGCGGCGATGGGATGCGTGATGGTCGCGGTGATCTCGGTACTGCTGGCGCTCTTCCTGGTGGGCCGGCTCAGGGGAGGAGACGACGTATGAGGACCACCACCGGGGCGCGCGTCGGCCAGTACGTGGCGCTGCTCGCGTACCTCGTCTTCCTCGCCTTCCCCTTCCTGTGGCTGATCTCCACCGCCTTCAAGCCACCGCGGGAACTGGGCAGCCTGCACCCGACCTGGATCCCCGAGGACCCCACGCTCGCCAACTTCCGGCAGGCCTTCGACGAGCAGCCGCTGCTGCGGGCCGCGCTCAACTCCCTGTTCGCCGCGACGGGAGCGGCGGTTGTCGCCGTGCTGATCGCGACACCGATGGCGTACGTGATGGCCCGTCACCGCACCCGGCCGGCGCGGGCGGCGACCGGGTGGGTCGTGGTCAGTCAGGCGTTCCCGTTCGTGCTGGTGATCATCCCGCTCTTCCTGGTGCTGAAGAACCTGCGGCTGATCAACTCCCTGCCGGGCCTGGTGATGGTGTACGTCGTCTGGGCACTGCCGTTCGCGCTGTGGATGCTGGTCGGTTACGTCCGGGCCGTGCCGGCCGAACTGGAGGAGGCGGCGGCGGTCGACGGCGCCGGTCGGCTGCGGACGCTGGTGTCGGTGACCGCGCCGCTGCTGGCGCCGGGGATCGTGGCGACGGCCCTGTTCGCCTTCATCACCGCCTGGAACGAGTTCTTCTTCGCCCTGGTCCTGCTGAAGACCCCGGAGAAACAGACACTGCCCGTGATCCTGACCCACTTCATCGGCGCGGAGGGCGTGGCGGACCTCGGTCCCCTCGCCGCGGCCGCGTTCCTCGCGACCCTGCCCTCCCTGCTCGTCTTCGCCGTCATCCAGCGGCGGATCACGGGCGGCATGCTCGCCGGGGCGGTGAAGAGCTGATGCGCGCCAGGAGGGCAGGGATCCTCGCGGCCGCCCTGATGCTGCTGACCGCCTGCACGGGTGGCGCGCGGGACGAGTCGGCGGACGGCAGGATCACGCTCCGCTTCCAGTCGCTGGCCTGGCAGCAGGAGTCCGTCGAGGCCAACAGGGAGCTGGTGGCGGAGTGGAACGCCGCCCATCCGGACGTCCGTGTCGAGTACGTCCAGGGCAGCTGGGACAGCGTCCACGACCAGCTCCTGACCTCCTTCGAGGGCGGTGAGGCGCCGGACATCATCCACGACGCCTCCGACGACCTCGCCGACTTCGCGTACGGCGGCTACCTCGCCGACCTCACCGGCCTGCTGCCCGAGCGGCTGAAGGCCGACATCCCGCGGCGCAGCTGGGAGACGGTGACCTTCGGGGACGGGATCTACGGGGTGCCGTTCCTTCAGGAGCCGCGGGTGATCATCGCGAACTCGGCCTGGCTGAGGGATTCGGGTGTGCGGATCCCGACCCCAGAAGAGCCGTGGACCTGGGCGGAGTTCCGCGAGGTGACGAAGGAACTGAGCGCCGAGGGGAAGTACGGGGTGGCCTGGCCGCTGAAGGAACCCGTCTCGGCCACGCTCAACCTCTCCCTCTCGGCCGGTGGACAGCTCTTCCACCGGGGTGCGGACGGCAGGGTCACGGTCCGTTTCGAGGCGGGGGACGAGGTGGTGCCGCGCACCGTCCACGATCAGGTCAACTCCGATGCCAGCGCGTCGGGTTCGACGCTCGGCAGCGGCGGTTCGGACACGCTCCCCGGCTTCTTCGGCGGCAAGTACGCGATGGTGCCGCTCGGCTTCTCGTACCGCCAGCAGATCGTCCAGCAGGCGCCGAAGGGCTTCGACTGGCAGGTGCTGCCGGCCCCGGCCGGTGCGGGCGGGCTCGCCCAGGGCGTCAGTCCGCAGACCCTGTCGATCGCCGAGGACAGCCCGTACAAGAAGGAGGCGGCGGCCTTCCTCGACTTCCTGCTGCGGCCGCAGAACATGGTGCGCCTGGCTCTGGGCGACTGGATGCTGCCCACCGGCACGCGGGCCCTGAAGGACCCGGCCCTGCGCACCGCCCGGTACGGCTGGGCCACCGGCACCGCCCTCGCGACCCACCTCCGCCCGGCGCCCGCGCAGTCGGTGCGGGGGTATCCCGAGTGGAAGGACAAGGTGGCGACGCCCGCGCTGCAGGAGTACTACAGCGGCGCGATCGGCCTCGACGAGCTGCGAAGACGACTGGAGGAGGACGGGAATCTGGTACTGGCGCGGTATCAGCGCTGACGGGGGACAGGAGACGGGAAAGCGGTTGCACGAGACGTATCGTCTCGCTTAGGGTCGGGGGCATGACGCACATCGCCATGTTCTCCATCGCTGCCCACGGTCACGTGAACCCGAGCCTGGAGGTGATCCGTGAGCTCGTCGCGCGGGGGCACCGGGTGACGTACGCGATTCCCCCGGTGTTCGCGGAGAAGGTCGCCGAGACGGGCGCCGAGGTCAAGCCTTGGAAGTCGACCCTGCCGGGCCCCGACGACGACCCGGAGGCGTGGGGCGAGACGCTGCTGGACAACGTCGAGCCCTTCCTGAACGACGCCATCCAGGCCCTGCCGCAGCTGATCGAGGCGTACGAGGGCGACGAGCCGGATCTCGTGCTGCACGACATCGCCTCGTATCCGGCGCGGGTGCTGGCCCATCGCTGGGGCGTCCCGGCCGTCTCCCTCTCGCCGAACCTGGTGGCCTGGGAAGGCTACGAGGAGGAGGTCGCCGGGCCGATGTGGGAGGAGCCGAGGAAGACCGAGCGCGGTCAGGCCTACTACGCGCGCTTCCAGGCCTGGCTGGAGGCGAACGGCATCTCCCAGCATCCGGATCCGTTCGCCGGCCGGCCGGCCCGTTCCCTCGTGCTGATCCCCAAGGCGCTCCAGCCGAACGCCGACCGGGTCGACGAGACGGTGTACAGCTTCGTCGGCGCCTGCCAGGGCGACCGCGGCGCGGAGGGGGACTGGAGGCGGCCCGCCGATGCCGAGAAGGTCGTGCTGGTCTCGCTCGGCTCGGCGTTCACCAAGCAGGCGGCGTTCTACCGGGAGTGCGTGCGGGCGTTCGCGGGGCTGCCGGGCTGGCACGTGGTGCTCCAGATCGGCAAGCACGTCGACCCCGACGAGGTGGGGGAGGTGCCGGGGAACGTCGAGGTGCGGTCCTGGGTCCCGCAGCTCGCGATCCTCAAGCAGGCCGACCTGTTCGTCACGCACGCGGGCGCGGGCGGCAGCCAGGAGGGCATGGCCACTGCCACGCCGATGATCGCCGTGCCGCAGGCGGTCGACCAGTTCGGCAACGCCGACATGCTCCAGAACCTCGGGGTGGCCCGCCATGTCCCGGCCGAGGAGGCCACCGCCGAGACGCTCCGCGAGGCGGCCCTCGCACTCGTCGACGACCCGGAGGTCGCCCGCCGCCTGGCGGATCTCCAGGCGGAGATGGCCAGGGAGGGCGGCACGCGGCGCGCCGCCGACCTGATCGAGGCCGAACTGGCAGCGGCGAGCGCATGATGAGCGCCCGTCGGGTTCCACCGGAACCCACGGGCCCTTGGCCGGCCGGCCGGCGTACGGTCCCCTGGTCCTCCGGACGGTCAACCCGCCCTCACCACTGGGGAGGACACCGGCCCCGTACATCTGTCCGCCGATGTACGGGCCGATCGGTTGCTACCGGCCGGTTCGGTGGGCCAGGGTTTCGCGCCGCCCGCACGCCGGGCCCGGCCGTCGTGCCCGCCCCCACGGGGCACGACGGCCGCTTAGGGTGGACGGGTGACGACGTATGCGGCGCTGCTGCGCGGAATCAACGTGGGCGGCAGCAAGAAGGTCCCCATGGCAGACCTGCGCGCCCTGATGGAGAGCCTCGGTCACGGGGGCGTGCGGACGTATCTCCAGAGCGGTCAGGCCGTGTTCACCGCCGACCACGGCGACGAGGAGTCCCTGGCCGCCGAGCTCACGCGGGCGGTCGAGAAGCGCTTCGGCTTCGGGGTGGACCTCATCGTGCGCGACCACGCCTATCTGAAGGCGGTCGCCGACAACTGCCCGTTCCCGGCGGCCGAACTGGAGGCCAAGCAACTGCACGCCACCTACTTCTCCGTGCCGGTCGACGCCGGGCGTTTCGCCGAGATCGACCAGGCGGCCTTCCTGCCCGAGGAGTTCCGGTTCGGCGACCGCGTCCTGTACCTGTACGCTCCGAACGGCCTGGGCCGCTCCAAGCTCGCCGAGTACCTGGCGAGACCCCGCCTGAACAAGGGCGTGACCGCCACGACCAGGAACTGGAACACCGTCGTCAAGCTGGTGGAGCTCACCGGGTCGTCCACCGGGTAGTGGGCCAGGAGAAGGCCCGGCAACTGGACCGGGAACCATCCAACGGCCCGGTGCGGGTGGCGGTGGCCGCCGCCGAGCGGCACGGCGAGAAGGTACTGCGTGGCCTGTAGGTTCGGCGTCCGCATCCACGAACGCGCGGCCGAGGACTTCGACGTGGTGATCGCCGAGGCGGGCGCCATGTGGGAACTCCCCCCGTCCATGTCGACGCCACGGTGTGGTTCGGCCCCGTGCTGCGGGCGATTCCGCGCGGCCCGCGGGTGGCCGGACTCTTCGACAGCTTCCGCGCCCTGGCCGGCCACCCGGACTTCTTCGAGCTCGGACCCGCACCGGAGGGATCCGGTTCGACTGGGGCCGGCTCAGGCCCCGACGGCCGCCGGCAGCGGTACCCGAGCCCCCTCGTACCGCTCCAGCAGCACCCGGGCCACCTCCGGCGCCGGCCCCAGCACACCGGCCAGTACGTCCGCCTCTGCGGCGCCCCGCGCGATGCGGTCCGGCAGGAAGCCGGGGGCCAGGACGTACGGCGCGACGGCGACGCGTTCGCAGCCGAGGGCGCGCAGTTCCCGCACCGCGTCCTCGGTGCGGGGGAACCCCGCGGGAGAACCGGCGGAGGCGAACGCAGGCCGCACGGCGCACCAACCGGTGTGCCGCCACTCCCGCGCGATTTCTGCGATCACTGCGATCGCCTCCGGGTCCGTGGACCCCGCCGAGGCCAGGACGACCCCGGTCGAGGGCTTGTCGGCGGGCGTCAGCCCCGCCTCGTACAGCCGCCGCTCGAGCGCGGCCATCAGCAGCGGGGAGGGGCCGAGCACCTCCGCCTGGCGGATCCGCAGCCGCCGCGGCGCCTCCCGCAGCACCGCCGGGATGTCCGCCTTCGCGTGGAAGGCACGCGTCAGCAGGAGCGGCAGCGCCACGACGTCGCGGACGCCCTCCGCCGCCAGGGACTCCAGCAAGCCCCGCACGGACGGGACGTTGAAGTCCAGGAAACCGGTTTCGACCCGCAGGCCCGGCCGCAGCGACCGCACCCGCCGCACCAGGGCGTGCACGGTCGCGGCGTGCCGCGGGTCACGGCTGCCGTGGGCGATGACGACGAGGACCGGTTCGTGGCGCATGGGGATCAGCTCTTCACCAGGAGGCCGCGGCTGCGCAGCACCCGCCGCTCCAGCGGACTGAAGATCAGCAGGTCGATGGCGATACCGACGATCAGGATGAGCAGGATGGCGAGGAAGACCATGGACATGGAGCTGGTGTTGCGGCCGTTCTCCAGCAACTGGCCGAGCCCCACGCCCAGGTCGGGGGAGGAGGCGATGATCTCGGCGGCCATCAGGGACCGCCAGGCGAACGCCCAGCCCTGCTTCAGGCCGGCCAGGTATCCGGGCAGCGCGGCCGGCATCACGATGTGCCAGGTGCCCTTCAGGCCGGTCGCGCCGAGCGTGCGGCCCGCCCGCAGGTAGAGCGGCGGCACCTGGTCCACGCCCGAGACGAGGCCGTTGGCGATGGAGGGGACGGCGCCCAGCAGGATCACGGCGTACATCATCTGGTTGTTCAGACCGAGCCAGATGACGGCCGGCGGCACCCAGGCCACCGACGGGAGCGACTGCAGGCCGGACAGGATCGGGCCGATCGCGGCCCGTACGAACCGCACCCGGGCCACCAGCAGGCCAAGCGGGGTGCCGATGGCCAGTGCCATCAGGAAGCCCAGCAGACCGCGCGAGACGCTGGTCCAGATGTAGTCGAGCAGCGTCCCCTGAAGCCAGGCGGTCCGCACCTCGCCCCACACGTCGGAGGGCGAGGGCAGCTTGCTGGGGTCGTCGACGACGCCGAAGGTGACCAGCGCCTGCCACACCGCGAGCACCAGCAGGACGGCGGTGACCGGCGGCACGATCTTCTGTGTGAACGTCGTGCGCAGCGGCGTACGGCCCGTCTGCACCGTGTCCAGGGCGTCCAGACCCGCCTCGACGCCGGCCAGGTCGTGGCCGCCCTTGACGGCGTGCGTATCAGTGCTGGCCATGTCGGCGGATCTCCCCACGCAGTTCTTCGGTGATCTCACGGGACAGCTCCGCCACCGCGGCGTCCTCGATGCGGCGCGGCTGCGGGATGTCGACCGTCCACTCGCGCGCGATCCGTCCCGGACGCGACGACAGCAGCACGACGCGCTGCGCGAGCCGCGCCGCCTCCCGCACGTTGTGCGTCACGAAGAGCACGGACAGCCGTGTCTCCGTCCAGATCCTGGTCAGCTCGTCGTGCAGCACGTCACGGGTGATCGCGTCGAGCGCCGCGAACGGCTCGTCCATCAGCAGCAGGCCGCTGTCCTGCGCGAGCGCGCGGGCCAGCGCCACCCGCTGCCGCATGCCGCCGGACAGCTCGTGCACCCGCTTGCCGTACGCCCCCTGGAGCCGGACCAGTTCCAGCAGTTCCTCCGCGCGGCCGCGCCGGTCCGCCTTGGGCACACCGCGCAGCTTCAG
>NZ_JBFBJT010000163.1:0-15283 GCF_040686175.1 Streptomyces sp. NPDC086077
CGAGACCGACTTCACCGGCCGCTACCGGGGCCGGGCCCGCCTGGTGGTGCGGCCCGCCGACACCGCGCAGGTGGCCGAGGTGCTGCGGCGGTGTCATGCGGGCGGTGCGCCGGTCGTGGCGCAGGGCGGCAACACGGGGCTCGTCGGTGCGTCGGTGCCCACCCCGGACGGCGGCGAGGTGGTGCTGTCGCTGCGGCGGCTGGACGGCATCAGGGCGGTCGACCCGGCCGCGGGGCGGGTGACGGTGGGCGCCGGGGTGGTGCTCTCCGACCTGCACCGCCATGTCGCCGCGCACGGGCTGGAGTTCGGCGTCGACCTCGCCGCCCGGGACTCCGCGACGCTGGGCGGGATGATCGCGACCAACGCGGGCGGTGAGCGGGTCGTGCGGTACGGCACCACCCGCGCCAACGTGGCCGGGCTGGAGGCCGTGCTGGCGGACGGGACCGTACTGGACCGGCTGGCCGGGCTGCCCAAGGACAACACCGGGTACGACCTCACCGGCCTGCTGGTCGGCAGCGAGGGGACGCTCGCCGTGGTGACACGGGCCCGGCTGCGGCTGGTGCCCCGGCTGCCGGAGCGGGTGACCGCGCTGATGGGGCTCGACTCGCTGGAGGCGGCGCTCGCTCTGGTGGCGCGGCTGCGGGTGCTGGAGTCGCTGGAGCTGGCCGAGTTCTTCATGGCCGAAGGGCTGGCGCTGGTGCTGGAAGCGAGCGGGCTGCCCGCGCCGTTCCGTGCGGCGTACCCGGTGTATCTGCTGGTGGAGTGTGCCGGGCGGCGGGACCCGGCCGAGGAACTGGCCGGCGTGCTGGACGAGGCCGGGCCCGGGGACACGGCGGTCGCGCTCGTGGACGCGGACCGGCGGCGGCTGGCCGCCTATCGGGAGCGGCACACCGAGTCGATCAACGCGGCGGGCGTGCCGCTGAAGCTGGACGTGACGGTTCCGCTGGCCGAGGTGCCCGGCTTCGTCGCCGATCTGCCGGGGGTGCTGGCGGGGCGCGGGCGACCGTATCTCTTCGGGCACCTGGCCGAGGGCAACCTGCACGTCAACCTGCTGGACGTGGCGGCGGAGGACGAGGAGGCGGTGACCGGCGCGGTGCTCGGGCGGGTGGCGGCCGTGGGCGGCAGCATCAGCGCCGAACACGGGGTGGGCCGGGCCAAGGCCCGCTATCTGCATCTGAGTCGGTCGCAGGCGGAGATCGCGGTCATGCGGTCGGTGAAGGCGGCACTGGATCCGACGGGGCTGCTCAATCCGGGGGCGGTGCTCCCTGGGGAGGGGTGGGTCGCTGATTGAAGCGCACAAGCGCTCTCAACTACCCTGTGTCCTGAACTGCTTACTCAGCGCGATCGCAAGGTGGCACCAAAGATGGCTCGTAACTCCTCCCCCAGGCCCACCACCCGGCATGCCCTCGCCGTGCTCGCGACGGCGGGGGCGGCCCTGAGCGTGTCCGTGGCACCGGCCGCCGCGGACACCGAGTCCGTCCTGGGCATGGTGCACACCCGCCCGACCTCCCTCGGCGACATCGACCCCGAGGCGGGCGCGGCGGCCCTCACCGGCTCCGTGGGCTACGTGGCGGGCCCCGTCGCCGGCCTCAAGCCCAACCCCCTCGCCGGCACCGGTGTCGACCCCCTCAACAACGGCGTCGGCACCCAGCTCGCCGACTTCAAGCCCATGTCGTCGGAGTCCCTGACGGACCCCCTGACGCAGGCCGAGTCGTTCGCCGCGGTGCCTGTGGTGGGGCTGGCGGCCCGGTTGCTGAGCTGAGCCGAGGGGTGGGTTCGGGTGGGCGCTGTCGGGGGCGCCGTACGGCGAAGGGCCGCGCTCCCTGTGCGGGGCGCGGCCCTCGGCCTGTCGGGGTGCGGCACCGGATCGCCGCGGCGGGCGCGGCTGTTGCGCGGAGCGCGCGGGCCTAGTTCGCGGGGGCGCGCTCCCCGTCGGCCCCGGTTCCGGCTGCCGCTGGCTGACGTTCCGTGTCCTGTGCGTCCACCCCGGCCTCCCACCGCAGCAGGTCCCCCGGCTGACACTCCAGTACCTCGCACAGGGCGGCGAGCGTGGAGAACCGTACGGCCTTCGCGCGACCGTTCTTGAGCACCGCCAGGTTGGCCGGCGTGATCCCGACGCGCTCGGCGAGTTCGCCCACGGACATCTTCCGCCTGGCGAGCATCACGTCGATGTCGACGGTGATCGGCATCAGATCACCCCCTGCAACTCGGCCTCCAGCCGCGCCGCCTCGACCTCCCGCGCGACCGCCTGCGCGAGCAGCATCCGCAGTACGAGCACGATCAGCGCGACGCCCAGCGCGGCCACGACGGCCCCGCCGACCAGCAGGACGACGCCCGGCGCGACGGCCTCGCCCGGCGCGAGCATGTACCCGAACGCGCTCAGCAGTACGGCGGCCGCGGCGATGGCCCAGAGCACGACGTCCACGTAGCGGAAGGCGGCGGGCGAGAACACGGTGCCCTTCCGGACCATGGTCACCAGCCGCCACACGCAGACGAGTACGACCTGGACGGTGACCACGCCGAGCACCAGGACCACGAGGAACGCCGCTCGCGGATACGCGAGCTCCGAGGTGCCCTCCTCCAGATCGGCCCCGATCAGCGGCACCATCACGGCCTGCACGAACACGGACCCGGCCAGCAACACCACCAGCACGCCGCGCAGAGCGAGCGTCGTCATCTGCCCCACAGTCCCTCCTTCACTCGACCCGCGATAGGAATCTATCGATTCTCGATAGGTCAGGCAAGTGGTGCCGCCGAAGCCGACGCACATCTCGTCCCCGCGTGCGCCGGTCGCCGGCCCGTGTTCGGATGTGGACGTGGAGAGGATCGCCCGGCATCTCCTGGCCAAGTGCCTCGGCCGCCCCAGCGGACCGCTCGGCCGTCTCGGCGGCCGGCTCATGGCCCACGGCAACGCCGCGACCGAACGCCACGTCGTGTCCCTCGCCGCTCCCGCCGAGCAGGACGTCGTGCTCGTCGTCGGCCCGGGCCCCGGTGTCGGTCTGGCGGCCGCCGCCGAACGCTCGGCCCACGTCATCGGCATCGAACCCTCCGACGTCATGCTCGCCATGGCCCGTCGCCGCTGCGCACGGCTGATCCGGCGGGGCCGCCTGCGCCTCAGCCCTGGCACGGCCGCGTCTGGCACCCCCCCCGACCCGCATGGCACCGGTGGCAGCCCAACTGAGCGCGAGCCGCACCCCACACACCTGACAGCACCTGCCATGCGCCGACGGGCGGACTGCCGCGGGGGCGGAATGGGCTCGGGGACCCAGGTACGGGTCTGGCCGGGCGGTCGGCCGTTGCGGGCGGGCAGGTCGTCCGCCGCGAACGCGTCGGCACCGGGGCCCGTGCCGGCCTGCCTCGCCTGAGTGCCCGACACGAACCGGTCAGGTTCGGCTCGCCCGGAGGGTCGTCGCTAGCCGATCGCCAGCAGTACCGCCAGCAGCACCGCTCCGGCCACCGCCGGGGCGAGGAGTTCGTACGCCCAGCGGACGGTCACCTCGCCCTGGGCCGTCCTCGCGTCCTCGCGGGCCTCCAGCGTCTGGCGCAGGTTGTGGATGATCTGGTCGCTCTCGGCGCGGACCGGGCCGTCATGGACGTCGACGTCCGACAGCCCGCCGAGGCCACGGGAACGGCCCTTGCCGCCGCCCGAGGCCTGCGCCGTGCGCCGTGCCTCCTTGCGGGCCGCCCGGCTGCGGGCGCGCAGGGAGACGGGTATGGCCCACATCTGGTACGTGTCGCCCGCCTTGCTGACGACCTCGTTGGTGTACCCGGCGCGCAGCGAGGCGACCTCTCCCCACGGGAGCACGATCAGGCGGAAGGGGTTGCGGACGCGCAGGCGGTCCTCACCGGCGTACACGGCGGGCCGCAGGGTGAAGGCGACGACCAGGGGCACCACGAGGAGGAGCGTGGCGAGCGCGAGCCACGGTGTGCTGCCCTCGCCCGAGATGATCGCGTCCACGCCGAGCCATCCGGCGAGGCCGAGCACCAGGACGCCGCCGACGAGACCCATGGGCGACCGGTAGATCCGGTCCCGGGTCGTGGGGCGCGGCGGCTGCGGCGCGGGTGACTGCTGGTCCGGGGTCGTCATGTCTTCGATTCTGCCGTATGCCCGCGGCGCCCCGCCGACCGCCTGAGCGCGGCAAGCTCCGCAGGTTCCGCAGGCCCCGCAGTCACCGCGGCCCCGCATGCACCGCGAGCCGCTGCAGGCCACCGCAGGGACCCGCCCCCGTCCATCCCGCTTCCTTCCCGCACCGTCCCGCTCTCTTTACGGGGCTGTACAGCTGCTACGCGCGTAGATATGCTCGTCTGGTGACCATGCCCACCACTGCACACACCCTCTCGGACGCGGCGGCCTCCGACGGCACGCTGCGCCGCTTCCTGCACGGGCTGCCCGGCGTCGACGCGGTCGGCCTGGAGGCGCGCGCCGCCTCCCTCGGCACCCGTTCCATCAAGACCACGGCGAAGGCGTACGCCATCGACCTCGCCATCTCGATGGTCGACCTGACGACGCTGGAAGGCGCGGACACCCCGGGCAAGGTCCGGGCGCTCGGCGCCAAGGCGGTCCACCCGGACCCGACGGACCGTACGACCCCGGCGACCGCGGCCGTCTGCGTCTACCCCGACATGGTGGCCACCGCCAAGCAGGCCGTCGCCGGCTCCTCCGTCAAGGTCGCCTCGGTCGCCACCGCCTTCCCGGCCGGCCGCGCCCCGCTCTCCGTCAAGCTCGCGGACGTGCGCGAGGCCGTGGCCGCCGGTGCCGACGAGATCGACATGGTCATCGACCGCGGCGCCTTCCTCGCGGGCCGTTACATGAAGGTGTACGACGAGATCGTCGCCGTGAAGGAGGCGTGCGGCACGGCGGCCCGCCTGAAGGTCATCTTCGAGACCGGCGAGCTGTCGACGTACGACAACATCCGCCGCGCCAGCTGGCTCGGCATGCTGGCCGGGGCCGACTTCATCAAGACCTCGACCGGCAAGGTCGCCGTCAACGCCACGCCCGCGAACACGCTCCTGATGCTGGAGGCCGTGCGCGACTTCCGCGCCCAGACCGGCGTCCAGGTCGGCGTGAAGCCCGCCGGCGGCATCCGCACCTCCAAGGACGCCATCAAGTTCCTCGTCCTGGTCAACGAGACCGCCGGCGAGGACTGGCTGGACAACCACTGGTTCCGCTTCGGCGCCTCCTCGCTTCTGAACGACCTGCTGATGCAGCGCCAGAAGCTGGCCACCGGCCGCTACTCCGGCCCCGACTACGTGACGGTGGACTGATCACCATGGCTTCCGTGTTCGAGTACGCACCCGCGCCCGAGTCCCGCTCGGTCGTCGACATCGCCCCGTCCTACGGCCTGTTCATCGACGGCGAGTTCGCCGAGGCGGCCGACGGCAAGGTCTTCAAGACGGTCTCCCCGGCCACCGAGGAGGTCCTCTCCGAGGTCGCCCAGGCGGGCGAGGCGGACGTCGACCGTGCCGTGAAGGCCGCGCGCAAGGCCTTCGAGAAGTGGTCGGCGCTGCCCGGCGCCGAGCGCGCCAAGTACCTGTTCCGCATCGCCCGCATCATCCAGGAGCGCTCCCGCGAGCTGGCCGTCCTGGAGACCCTGGACAACGGCAAGCCGATCCGGGAGACCCGGGACGCCGACCTGCCCCTCGTCGCGGCGCACTTCTTCTACTACGCGGGCTGGGCCGACAAGCTCGGCCACGCCGGCTTCGGGTCGTCCCCGCGGCCGCTGGGCGTGGCCGGCCAGGTCATCCCGTGGAACTTCCCGCTGCTGATGCTGGCGTGGAAGATCGCCCCGGCGCTGGCGACCGGCAACACGGTCGTGCTGAAGCCGGCCGAGACGACCCCGCTGTCCGCGCTGTTCTTCGCGGACATCTGCCGCCAGGCCGGCCTGCCGAAGGGCGTCGTCAACATCCTGCCGGGCTACGGCGACGCGGGTGCCGCGCTCGTCGGACACCCGGACGTGAACAAGGTCGCCTTCACCGGCTCCACCGCCGTCGGCAAGGAGATCGCCCGCACGGTCGCGGGGACGCGGAAGAAGCTCACGCTCGAACTCGGCGGCAAGGGCGCCAACATCGTCTTCGACGACGCCCCGATCGACCAGGCCGTCGAGGGCATCGTCACGGGCATCTTCTTCAACCAGGGCCAGGTCTGCTGCGCGGGCAGCCGGCTGCTGGTGCAGGAGTCGATCCAGGACGAGCTGCTGGACTCGCTGAAGCGCCGGCTGTCGACGCTGCGCCTGGGCGACCCGCTCGACAAGAACACCGACATCGGCGCCATCAACTCCGCCGAGCAGTTGGCCCGGATCACCGCGCTCGCCGACCAGGGCGAGGCGGAGGGCGCCGAGCGCTGGTCCCCGGCCTGCGAACTGCCGTCGTCCGGCTACTGGTTCGCCCCGACGCTCTTCACGAACGTCACCCAGGCGCACACGGTCGCCCGCGACGAGATCTTCGGCCCGGTCCTGTCGGTGCTGACGTTCCGTACGCCGGACGAGGCCGTGGCCAAGGCCAACAACACTCCGTACGGACTGTCCGCGGGCATCTGGACGGAGAAGGGCTCCCGGATCCTGGCGGTCGCGAACAAGCTGCGCGCGGGTGTCGTCTGGTCCAACACGTTCAACAAGTTCGACCCGACCTCGCCGTTCGGCGGCTACAAGGAGTCGGGCTTCGGCCGCGAGGGCGGCCGCCACGGCCTGGAGGCGTACCTCGATGTCTGAGCGACTTTCTGTCTTCAAGACCTACAAGCTGTACGTCGGCGGGAAGTTCCCGCGTTCCGAGAGCGGCCGGGTGTACGAGGTGTCGGACTCCAAGGGCAAGTGGCTGGCCAACGCGCCGCAGTCCTCGCGCAAGGACGCCCGTGACGCGGTCGTCGCCGCCCGCAAGGCGTTCGGCGGCTGGTCCGGCGCGACGGCGTACAACCGGGGCCAGGTCCTCTACCGCGTGGCGGAGATGCTGGAGGGCCGCAGGAGCCAGTTCGTCCACGAGGTGGCGGACGCCGAGGGGCTGTCGAAGTCCAAGGCCGCCGAGCAGGTCGCGGCGACGATCGACCGCTGGGTCTGGTACGCGGGCTGGACCGACAAGATCGCCCAGGTGGTGGGCGGCGGCAACCCGGTGGCGGGCCCGTACTTCAACCTGTCCTCCCCCGAGCCGACGGGTGTGGTGGCCGTCGTGGTTCCGCAGGGGTCGTCCTTCCTGGGGCTGGTCTCGGTGGTCGCCCCGGTGATCGCGACCGGCAACACCGCGGTCGTGATCGCGTCCGAGAAGGCCCCGCTCCCCGCCTTGTCGCTCGGCGAGGTGCTGGCCACCTCCGACGTCCCCGGAGGTGTGGTCAACGTGCTGTCCGGCCGTACGGCGGAGCTCGCGGCGCCCCTGGCCTCGCACCAGGACGTCAACGCGATCGACCTGGCGGGTGCCGACGAGGTGCTGGCGAAGGAGCTGGAGATCGCCGCGGCGGACAACCTCAAGCGCGTGCTGCGTCCACAGCCTGTGGACGACTGGTTCGCGACCCCGGGGATCGACCGCATGACGGCCTTCCTGGAGACCAAGACGGTCTGGCACCCGACGGGCTCGCTGGGGGCGTCGGGGTCGGCGTACTGATCGGACGCGGCAGGTGGCGTGAGTCCGACGGGCGGTCTTGACAGGCGCGCGCACAGGCTCGGCGCGTCCAGGCTCCGGGGGCCCGGGCTCCGCCTGCCCGGGGGCCGCCCCCGTCCACGCGCCATGTGAACGTCACGGCGCCGGGCCGCCCACGCGGGCAGCCCGGCGCCGGTCGTTCAGGGGCGCCGTGTGCTCAGGGGCGGCGCACGTCGGCGAAGTCGCCCGCGGACACCGCGGCCGCCGTGGTGGACGAACCGGCGTAGGACCGGCGGTAGGTGCCGTCGTCGTACGCGCGGACGGAGGCGGAGAGGGAGCCGTCGGCGCCAACTCGTCACCGCCACGACCCCGCGCGGCACCTTCACGTACCGCGTCTACGCCAACCACGTCTCACCCGGCCGCGGCACCCCGTCCCACGGCCTCCACCGGGGCGACCTCACCCTCCAGTCCTGCGTCGGCGACGACGGAGAGTGCGCCGCCGTACCTGCTTCGGCGACTCAGATGCCCGCCGCCTCGGACAGGTCCCGCTTGATCGCCGCCAGCAGCTCCGTCGCCCTGGCGCGGGCCGCCGGGAGGCCGGCGTGGGCGGTGACGGGGACCACCACCTCCAGGTAGCACTTCAGCTTCGGTTCGGTGCCGCTGGGGCGGACGATGACGCGGGCGCCGTCGAGGGTGTAGCGCAGGCCGTCCGTGGGCGGGAGCTTGTCGGTGCCCTGGGTGAGGTCCTCGGCCCTCGTGACCGGCAGGTCCGCGAGGTGGGTCGGGGGCTGCTCGCGCAGGCGGCGCATGGCGGCGGCGATGACCGAGAGGTCCTGGACGCGGACCGAGAGCTGGTCGGTGGCGTGCAGGCCGTGCTCCACGGCGAGGTCGTCGAGGAGGTCGGGGAGGGTGCGACCCTGCGACTTGAGGACCGAGGCGAGTTCCGTGATCAGCAGGGCCGCCGTGATGCCGTCCTTGTCGCGTACGCCGTCCGGGTCGACGCAGTAGCCGAGCGCCTCCTCGTAGCCGTAGCGGAGGTTCTCGACGCGGGCGATCCACTTGAAGCCCGTGAGGGTCTCCTCGTGGGCCAGACCCGCCTTCGCGGCGATCCGGCCCAGGAGGGAGGAGGAGACGATCGACTCCGCGAACGTGCCCTGCGCCCCGCGGTTCACCAGGTGGGCGGCGAGCAGTGCGCCGACCTCGTCGCCGCGCAGCATCCGCCAGTCGCCGCCGTCCTTGACGGCCGCGGCGCAGCGGTCGGCGTCCGGGTCGTTGGCGATGATCAGGTCGGGGTCCGTCTCGCGGGCCTTGGCGAAGGCGAGGTCCATCGCGCCGGGCTCTTCCGGGTTGGGGAAGGCGACGGTGGGGAAGTCCGGGTCGGGGTCGGCCTGCTCGGTGACGAGGGCGGGGGCGGGAAAGCCCGCGCGCGCGAACGCGGCGAGGAGGACGTCCGTGCCGACGCCGTGCATCGCCGTGTAGACGGTGCGGGCGGTGCGGGGGGAGTCCTTGGCCAGTACGGCGTCCGTGCGGGCGAGGTAGGCGTCCAGGACGCTGTCGTCGAGGGTCTCCCAGCCTTCGGTGGGGCGCGAGACCGTGGTGAGGGACGGGATCGCGGCGATCTCGGCGGCGATGTCCGTGTCGGCGGGCGGGACGATCTGGGAGCCGTCGCCGAGGTAGACCTTGTACCCGTTGTCGCGGGGCGGGTTGTGGCTGGCGGTGACCTCCACGCCGGCGACCGCGCCGAGGTGCCTTATGGCGAAGGCGAGGACGGGGGTCGGCAGGGGGCAGGGGAGGACGGCGGCGCGGAGGCCGGCGCCGGCCATGACGGACGCGGTGTCACGGGCGAAGTCGGCCGACTTGTGCCGGGCGTCGTAGCCGATGACGACGAGGCCGCCCTCGTGGCCCTGCTTCCTGAGGTACGCGGCGAGGCCGGCGGCGGCGCGGATGACGACCGTGCGGTTCATGCGCATGGGGCCGGCGCCGAGTTCGCCGCGCAGGCCGGCGGTGCCGAACTGGAGGGTGCCGCTGAAGCGGGCGCCGAGTTCGGTGACGTCCTTGGTGTCGATCAGGCGGGCGAGCTCGGCGCGGGTGTCCGGGTCGGGGTCCTCGGTGAGCCATGCCTGGGCCTGTGCGAGGAGGTCGTCTTGCACGGTCGGTCAGCCTCTCGTCGTGGGTGGCGCGCCGTGCCTGCGGCGGCCTGTGCGGTGGGTGCCTGGTTGCTGGGGCGCCTTGTGCCGGTGCGTGGGTCGGGGCCGTGCCGGGGGTGTCGGTCCTCGCAACGGCGCGGAATCGGTCGCTCACCTACTCGACCGTGTCGACGCGCCAACCGCCGCGGGCGGACACCCCCCCGGCACGGCCCCTTCCCGCCGTGGGCGGGTGCGGCGTCGTGCGCCCGACCGTAGACCGCCGCGGGCGCGGGCGGGGCGTGGCGCGGCCGCAGGGCTACAGGCGGTCCAGGACCTGGGTCAGGAGGGAGCCCATCCGGGTGGCGGAGTCACGGCCCGCCTGGAGGACCTCCTCGTGGTTGAGGGGCTCTCCGGTCATGCCCGCGGCGAGGTTCGTGACGAGGGAGATGCCGAGGACCTCCGCGCCCGCCTCGCGTGCCGCGATGGCCTCCAGGACCGTCGACATGCCCACGAGGTCCGCGCCGATCACGCGGGCCATGCGGATCTCGGCCGGCGTCTCGTAGTGCGGACCGGGGAACTGGGCGTAGACGCCCTCCTCCAGCGTGGAGTCGACCTCCTTGCACAGGTTGCGCAGGCGCGGTGAGTAGAGGTCGGTCAGGTCGACGAAGTTCGCGCCGACGATGGGGGAGGTCGCCGTGAGGTTGATGTGATCGCTGATCAGCACCGGCTGGCCGGGTCGCATGCCCTCGCGCAGGCCCCCGCAGCCGTTGGTGAGGACGATCGTCTTGCAGCCGGCGGCGACGGCGGTGCGGACGCCGTGCGCGACGGCGGCGACGCCGCGGCCCTCGTAGTAGTGCGTACGGCCGAGGAAGACCAGGGAGCGCTTGTCGCCGATCCGGTACGAGCGGATCTTGCCGCCGTGCCCGGCGACCGCCGGCGGCGGGAACCCGGGCAGCTCGGTGACCTGGAACTCGGCCTCGGGGGCGCCCAGCGCGTCCACGGCCGGTGCCCAGCCGGAGCCCATCACGAGGGCGACGTCGTGGGACTCGGCGCCGGTGAGTTCGCGCAGGCGCGCGGCGGCGGCGTCGGCGGCGGCGTAGGGGTCGCCCTGGATGTCGTCCGGAAGAAGAGATGCGTTCACGCGGACGAGGGTAGCCGGTCTGGTCCTACGCGCGTAGATGACAGAGGTCACGGGATTGCGATCGTTGTCTTGTCGTTTCCGACGAGGAGGGTCGGCACGTCATTCGTCGGTGATGAGGACGTCCTTGTCGTTGAAGACCTCGACGATGAAGATGAGCAGCCGGCCCCGGCTGACCGTGTACTCCACGATGATGTTCTGCGTGAGCCGGATCGTACGGTCGTCGCCGGTGGCGCTTATGGGGCGCGACACCGAGAGGAAGGGGTCGCGGGCCAGCAGGGCGATGCCCTTGTCGAAGGCGATGCGCTGCCGGTCCTCCAGCCGGTCACGGGCGTCGGCCGCCTGCACCGTGAAGTAGACGTCGTACGTGGTGGGGGACATGCGATCTCCCGTTGGGCGTCGATCCCTCAAGTCTAGGAGCGGGAGGCCTGCGTCAGCAGGGCCTTTTCCGCAGCTCCGTCACGTAGTCGTGCGGCGCGCCGGCCGATTCCGCGGCGTCCGCGATCTCGCCCAGGTAGCGGGCGGAGGGCAGACCGCCCTCGTAGCCGTTGAGGACGTAGACCCAGGCGCCCTCCTCGCCCTCGAGGGTGTGGACGCGGATGCGCATCCGGCGGTAGACGCCGAGGCCGACGCCCACCCACCGGTCGAGTGACTCCTCGTCCATGGGTGCGATGTCGTAGAGGGCGACGAAGACCTGGGAACCCGGTGATTCGACGAGCGTCGAGAGCGCGCCCTCCCAGCCCATGTGCTCGCCGCCGAACGTCAGCCGCCAGCCGTTCATCCACCCCGTGGCCCGCATCGGCGAGTGGGGGGCGCGGCGGGACATCAGCCGCGCGTCGAGGTTGCCGGCGTAAGCGGCGTAGAGCGACATGGGTCGAGAGTACGGCAGTCGGCCAGCGCGTCACTTCCGTGTCAGGGGTACCTGTGGTAGCTCGGGCAGCCCCCCGGGGCAGTCGCACATTGAAGGGTGCGGGACAATGGAGTACGTGACTCGGATCGTGATCATCGGTGGCGGACCCGGCGGATACGAGGCGGCGCTTGTAGCCGCCCAGCTCGGTGCGGAGGTGACCGTCGTCGACTGCGACGGTCTGGGCGGAGCGTCGGTGCTGACCGACTGCGTGCCGTCGAAGACCCTGATCGCCACGGCCGAGGTGATGACCACCTTCGACTCCTCGTACGAGGAGCTGGGCATCATCGTCGCCGACGACACCCCGCACGTGGAGCAGGCCGCCCGCGTGGTCGGTGTGGACCTCGGCAAGGTCAACCGACGGGTGAAGCGGCTCGCGCTCGCCCAGTCGCACGACATCACCGCCGCGGTGACGCGGGCCGGCGCGCGGGTGATGCGCGGGCGGGGGCGGCTCGAGGGCATGCAGGCGCTCGACGGGTCGCGCAAGGTCGTCGTGCGGGCCGCGGACGGAACCGAGGAGACGCTCGTCGCGGACGCGGTGCTCATCGCCACCGGAGGGCATCCCCGTGAGCTGCCCGACGCCCAGCCCGACGGCGAGCGGATCCTGAACTGGACGCAGGTCTACGACCTCGACGAGCTCCCCGAGGAGCTGATCGTGGTCGGATCGGGTGTGACCGGTGCCGAGTTCGCGGGCGCCTACCAGGCGCTCGGGTCCAAGGTCACGCTGGTCTCGTCCCGGGACCGGGTGCTGCCGGGCGAGGACCCGGACGCGGCCGCCGTGCTGGAGGACGTCTTCCGGCGGCGCGGCATGAACGTCATGGCGCGCTCGCGGGCCGCCTCCGCCAAGCGGGTCGGCGACCGGGTCGAGGTCACCCTCTCCGACGGCCGGGTCATCACCGGCTCGCACTGCCTGATGGCCGTCGGCGCCATCCCGAACACCGAGGGCATGGGGCTGGAGGAGGCCGGGGTCCGGCTGAAGGACTCCGGGCACATCTGGACCGACAGGGTCTCGCGCACCAGCGCCCCGGGCGTGTATGCCGCCGGTGACGTCACGGGGATCTTCGCCCTGGCGTCCGTCGCCGCCATGCAGGGCCGTATCGCCATGTACCACTTCCTCGGCGACGCGGTGACCCCGCTGAACCTGAAGACCGTCTCGTCCAACGTCTTCACCGACCCCGAGATCGCCACCGTCGGCTACACCCAGGCCGACGTCGACGGCGGTGTCATCGACGCCCGGGTGGTGAAGCTGCCGCTGCTGCGCAACCCGCGCGCGAAGATGCAGGGCATCCGGGACGGCTTCGTCAAGATCTTCTGCCGTCCGGGTACCGAGATCGTGGTGGGCGGTGTGGTGGTGGCTCCGCGCGCTTCCGAACTCATCCATCCGATCTCGATCGCCGTCGACAACAATCTGACGGTCGAACAGATCGCGAACGCGTTCACCGTCTATCCCTCCCTTTCGGGGTCGATCGCGGAGGTGGCCCGCCAGCTCCACACCCGGAAGGCCACCGGCGAGGGCTGACGTTTCCCGCGGCCGAAAGTGACTCCTCGCTGGTCACGGGGAGTCGCCGACCATGCGTTCGGCATAGGCGGCGTGGGTAGGCTGCTATACCACTTCCCGTAGACGTGTGCGAACAACTTCTGTTATTCGGCGCAAACTGCTGAAAGCAGACGGTCGTTGGGGTTACTGTCAGTTTCGTGTTCGCTGCAGAACGTCGCCAGTTGATCCTCGAAATGGTGCGCGCCAACGGGGCCGTGTCGCTCCGTGAGCTCGCCCGCGTCGTCCAGACCTCCGAAGTGACCGTACGGCGGGACGTGCGCGCACTCGAGGCAGAAGGACTCCTAGACCGCCGGCACGGCGGTGCGGTATTGCCGGGCGGATTCACGCGGGAATCCGGCTTTCCGCAGAAGTCGCATCTCGCCACCGCCGAGAAGACCGCCATCGCCGACCTCGCCGCGAACTTCGTGGAGGAGGGCGAGGCGATCGTGGTCGGGGCCGGTACGACGACCCAGGAGCTGGCCCGCCGGCTCGCCCGGGTCCCCGGCCTGACAGTCGTCACCAATTCCCTGCTCGTGGCACAGGCCCTGGCCCATGCCAACCGGGTGGAGGTGGTGATGACCGGCGGCACGCTCCGCGGTTCCAACTACGCCCTCGTAGGGTCGGGCGCGGAGCAGTCCCTCCAGGGGCTGCGGGTGTCCCGGGCCTTCCTCTCCGGTAGCGGCCTGACCGCCGAACGCGGTCTGTCCACGTCCAACATGCTCTCGGCCTCCGTCGACCGGGCTCTCGTCCAGGCCGCCGCCGAGGTCGTGGTCCTCGCGGACCACACCAAGCTCGGTACGGACACGATGTTCCAGACCGTCCCGACCGATGTGATCACCCGCCTCGTGACGGACGAGCCGCCGGCCCACGACGACCGAGCCGCCACCGAGCTGCAGGCGCTGGCCGATCAGGGTGTCCAGATCGCCGTGGCCGGCACGGGAGCCTCGGGAAACTCCGGTACCGCGGGCGGTGAGGGCAACCCGGCGCGCCAGCAGCGCCGGGACGTCCCGCTCCCGGGCCCCCGGCGCGGCCAGGTCCCGGGCGCCGGGTCGCCGCTGCGCACGGCAGCCGTCCTCGGCGAGCAGTCGCCGGGCGGGGAACGGGCCAGGGTCGCCGATCTGCGGCGCCGGTGACAGGCCGTGACCCGCGACTGAGCGGGCTGCCCTGAGGGGGCGGTCCGTCAAGTGTTCCCGGCGCCGTCGTGAGCGGCTGCGAGCGGGACGGCGGCGAGCGCCGCACACCCGGCCTGCGTACGTCCGGCCCACGGCGCCGGCTCACCGTCGGCACCGGCTTGCCCACGCCGCGCGGGAAACGAAGCGCCCGGCGGACGCGGGAAGCCGGTCCGCCGGGCGCTCAGAATGTCGTACGACCGCTCAGTCCTTGATCTCGCAGATCAGCGCGCCCGACGTGATCGACGCGCCGACGTCCGCGGTCAGGCCCTTGATGGTGCCGGACTTGTGGGCGTTCAGGGGCTGCTCCATCTTCATCGCTTCGAGTACGACGATCAGGTCACCCTCCTTGACGGCCTGACCCTCCTCCACGGCGATCTTGACGATGGTGCCCTGCATCGGCGAGGCGAGGCTGTCGCCGGACGCGACCGGGCCCGACTTCTTCGCGGCGCGGCGCTTCGGCTTGGCGCCGGCGGCGAGGCCGGTGCGGGCCAGCGACATGCCGAGGGAAGACGGGAGGGAGACCTCCAGCCGTTTGCCGCCGACCTCGACGACGACCGTCTCGCGGTCCAGCTCCTCCTCCGCCTCCGCGTCGGCGGGTGCGGTGAAGGGTGTGATGTCGTTGACGAACTCGGTCTCGATCCAGCGGGTGTGGACGGTGAAGGGGTCGGTGGAGCCGGTGAGTTCGGGTGCGAACGCCGGGTCCTTGACGACCGCGCGGTGGAAGGGGATGGCGGTGGCCATGCCCTCGACCTGGAACTCCTCCAGGGCGCGTGCGGCCCGCTGGAGGGCCTCGGCGCGGGTGCGGCCGGTGACGATCAGCTTGGCGAGCAGGGAGTCCCA
>NZ_JBFBJT010000164.1:0-15170 GCF_040686175.1 Streptomyces sp. NPDC086077
CCCGGGCGGAGCCCGCCGGGAGATCCCGGTGTCGCATCTGCTGGCGGGCGTGGAGATGCTCCGTGCCGGTGAACTCATCGGGTACGTGCGCGTGCCCCTGCTGCACGCCCCGCAGGTCTTCCTCAAGGCGACCGGACGGACCGGCCCCGGGCGGGCCGTCGCCTCCGTGGCGCTGGTCCTCGACCCCGCCCGGCGCGGGGTGAGGTGCGCCGTGGGTGCCATAGCGCCGATGCCGCTGCGGCCCCTGGAGGCCGAGCAGTGGGTCGCGCAGCTCATCGACTGGGACAACAACCGCGCGATCGTCCCCGAGGCGCTCTCCGCCTTCGGCGAGTACGTCGCCGCGGCCTGCATCCCCGACGCGCCACCGGCCGAGGACGGTTCGGTGCCACAGCTTCCGCCTGCCGTACTGCACCTGCGGCGCACCGTCGCCGCGCTGGCCCGACGAGCACTGGGGAGGGCGCTGTCGTGACCGACGACCAGCACGGAGAGGGCACGCCCCAGGGCGGTGGACGCTGGGACCCGCTGCCCCAGGGCGACTACGACGACGGCGCCACCGCCTTCGTGAAACTCCCCGAGGGCGGCATCGACGCGCTGCTGGCCGCCGCCGACAGTCCGCTCGCCGCGCCCGGCCACGGCTACGTGCCGCCGCCGATAACGGTCACGCCCGCCACCGGTACCGACCCCGCGGCCACCGGCACCTGGGGTGTGCCCTCCGAGGGCGCGCAGTGGCCCGACTCGAGCGCGACGCCCCAGGGCGGCGGCCAGGACCGGTTCACGTACGACCCCGGGGCGACCGGGCAGTGGAACGTCGAGGGGGCGGGCCATCCGGAGGCCGGGCACCAGGAGGCCGGGCATCCTCACGCGGGCCACCCGCAGGCCGCGCCCGCACCCGGCCACGACGTGACCGGGCAGTGGTCGATCCCCGTCGCGAACGGTGACCTTCCGGACGAGTCGGGCGAGTTCACCACGTCCGCGCTCGTGGAGCAGTGGGGCGGTACGCCGCCGACCACGCTTCCCGGAGGGGCGTCCGCGCCGTGGGCCACCGAGACCGGCGGGCAGCCCTGGGGACACGAGGACGCGTTCGGGCACGCCGGCGGGCAGCGGCACGACGGCGGTCCGCGGCACGACGGCGGTCCGCGGCACGAGGGCGGGCCGGGACACGCCGGTGCGCCGCACGCCGGTGGGCTGTACGCCGACGCCCCCGCGCAGCACCCGACGGGAGGCGTCCCCGCGGGCGGTGAGGGTCCCGACGGCGCTCACGAGGCAGCGGGGGCCCGGGAGGGCGTAGAGGCGGCTGAGAGGCCCGCTGACGCGCCGGGGGGTATGCCGGGTGCGCCAAGGGGCTCAGAGGCCGCTGAGGGCCCGTCCGAGGGCTCCGGCGAGAGCGTCGCCGGGCGTGCCGCGGGGTCCCCGAGTGCCACCGGAGCTTCCGCGCCGGCCGGGGACGAGGACGCCGGGCCCGAACACGGCGGCCTGGAAGGCGAACCGGGCGCCCCGGCCGAGCCGTCCGTCACCGCCTCGCACGAGGACCACCCCCTCGCCTCGTACGTGCTGCGCGTCAACGGCGCCGACCGCCCCGTCACCGACGCCTGGATCGGCGAGTCGCTGCTCTACGTGCTGCGCGAGCGGCTCGGGCTCGCGGGCGCCAAGGACGGCTGCTCGCAGGGCGAGTGCGGGGCCTGCAACGTCCAGGTCGACGGGCGGCTCGTCGCCTCGTGCCTGGTGCCCGCGGTCACCGCGGCCGGCAGCGAGGTGCGCACGGTGGAGGGCCTGGCCGTCGACGGGCGGCCGTCGGACGTGCAGCGGGCGCTCGCCAAGTGCGGTGCCGTGCAGTGCGGTTTCTGCGTGCCCGGCATGGCGATGACCGTGCACGACCTGCTGGAGGGCAACCCGGCGCCGACCGAGCTGGAGACCCGCCAGGCGCTGTGCGGAAACCTCTGCCGCTGCTCGGGCTACCGGGCCGTGCTCGAAGCCGTCAAGGACGTCGTCGCCGAACGCGACGCGCACTCCGCGGCCGACGCGCCCGGACCCGACGCCGACGAACCGCGGATTCCTCATCAGGCCGGCCCCGGGGCCGGCGGCGTCAACCGGTCGGCGTTCGAGTCCCCCGGGGGACCGCACGGAACGCGTGACCAGTCCTACGGACAGGGACAGGACGGAGGCCAGGCGTGAGCAACGAAGCCGCCACCGCGACCACCACCGCGGAGGCCGTGCCCGCCGCGGAGCCGCTCCCGCACGGCCTCGGCGCCTCCCTGGCCGCCGCCGACTCCCGCGCGAAGACCGAGGGCACCTTCCCCTACGCGGCCGACCTGTGGGCCGAGGGCCTGCTCTGGGCGGCCGTACTGCGCTCACCGCACCCGCACGCGCGCATCGTGTCCGTCGACACCACCCACGCGCGCGAGATGCCCGGCGTACGGGCCGTCGTCACCCACGAGGACGTGCCGGGCTCGGCGTATCACGGACGTGGCAAGGCCGACCGCCCGGTGTTCGCCTCCGAGGTCGTACGCCATCACGGCGAGCCCATCGCCGCCGTCGCCGCCGACCACCCGGACACCGCGCGCATGGCGGCCGCGGCCGTCATCGTCGAGTACGAGGTGCTCGACCCGGTGACCGACCCCGAGCAGGCGTTCGAGGCCGAGCCGTTGCACCCGGACGGCAATCTGATCCGGCACATCCCGCTGCTGCACGGGGACCCCGACGTGCAGGGCGAGGTCGTCGTCGAGGGCCTGTACCGCCTCGGCCGCCAGGACCCGGCCCCCATCGGTGCCGAGGCGGGCCTCGCGGTGCCGCGTCCCGACGGCGGCGTGGAGCTGTACCTGGCGTCCACCGACCCGCACGCCGACCGCGACCGGGCCGCCGCCTGCTACGGGCTGGAGCCCGAGCGCGTCAAGGTCGTCGTCACCGGCGTGCCCGGCGCCACCGCCGACCGCGAGGATCCGGGCTTCCAGCTGCCGCTCGGCCTGCTGGCGCTCAAGACCGGCTGCCCGGTGAAGCTGACGGCGACGCGCGAGGAGTCCTTCCTGGGCCACACGCACCGCCACCCCACACTGCTGCGCTACCGCCACCACGCCGACGCCGAGGGCAAGCTGGTGAAGGTCGAGGCGCAGATCCTGCTCGACGCGGGCGCGTACGCCGACACCTCGGCGGAGGCGCTGGCCGCGGCGGTGGCCTTCGCCTGCGGCCCCTACGTCGTCCCGAACGCCTTCATAGAGGGCTGGGCCGTGCGCACCAACAACCCGCCCTCGGGTCATGTGCGCGGCGAGGGCGCCATGCAGGTCTGCGCCGCCTACGAGGCGCAGATGGACAAACTGGCCAAGAAGCTCGCCATCGAGCCGGCCGAACTGCGCCTGCGCAACGTCATGTCCACGGGCGACGTCCTGCCCACCGGCCAGACGGTGACGTGCCCGGCGCCGGTCGCCGAACTCCTCCAGGCGGTACGCGACTTCCCGCTCCCCAAGCTTCCCAAGGACACGCCCGCCGACGAGTGGCTGCTGCCCGGCGGCCCCGAGGGCGCGGGCGAACCGGGAGCGGTGCGCCGGGGCGTCGGCTACGGGCTGGGCATGGTCCACATGCTCGGCGCGGAGGGCGCCGACGAGGTCTCCACGGCCACCGTGAAGGTCCAGGACGGCGTGGCGACCGTGCTGTGCGCGGCCGTCGAGACCGGACAGGGCTTCGCCACGCTGGCCCGGCAGATCGTCCAGGAGACGCTCGGCATCGACGAGGTGCACGTGGCGCCGGTCGACACCGACCAGCCGCCCGCCGGCCCGGGGTGCCGCGGCCGGCACACCTGGGTGTCGGGCGGCGCGGTGGAGCGCGCGGCGAAGATGGTGCGTACGCAGTTGCTGCAGCCGCTGGCGCACAAGTTCGGCATGTCCACCGAGCTGCTCCAGATCACCGACGGCAAGATCACGTCGTACGACGGCGTGCTCTCGACGACCGTCACCGAGGCGCTGGACGGCAAGGAGCTGTGGGCGACGGCGCAGTGCCGCCCGCACCCCACGGAGCCGCTGGACGCGTCCGGGCAGGGCGACGCCTTCGTGGGGCTCGCCTTCTGCGCGATCCGCGCGGTGGTGGACGTGGACATCGAGATCGGCTCGGTACGGGTGGTGGAGCTGGCGGTCGCGCAGGACGTCGGCCGGGTGCTGAACCCGGCGCAGCTGACGGCGCGGATCGAGGCCGGCGTCACCCAGGGTGTGGGCATCGCCCTCACGGAGAACCTGCGCACGCCGCGTGGCGTGATACGGCATCCCGACCTCACCGGGTACGCCCTGCCGACGGCGCTGGACGCGCCCGACATCCGGATCGTGAAGCTGGTCGAGGAGCGCGACGTGGTCGCGCCGTTCGGCGCGAAGGCGGTCAGCGCGGCGCCGGTGGTGGCTTCACCGGCGGCGATCGCCTCGGCGGTGCGGGCGGCGACGGGGCGACCGGTGAACCGGCTGCCGATCCGGCCGCAGGCGGCGGTGGTGACGGGGCAGTGACGCCGGGGACGCCGGGAGCCCGGGGTCCGATCGGGTGACGCCGGGGACGCCGGAAGTCCGAGGTCAGTTGGGCTGAGGGTGGCGTTTCTGCGGGCGTCACGCTCTGCGGGCGTCGGACTCTTCGGGCGCGGGCCGGCGGGCGGGCTCCTTTCGGTGGGCGTGGTCGACGGGCGGGCGTTTTTCCGGTGGCGCGGGGCCGACGGGCAGGCGCTTTCCGGAGGCGCGGCGCGCCGGTCGGCGCTTTCGGTGGTGCGGGGCGCCGGGCGGTGCCTTCGACTGGCGTGGGACGGCGGCCTTTTGAGGGTGCCGTTGCGACGGTGGCGGCAGCAGCCCTTCTTCGGCGCCGTTCGATAGGTGCCGTTCGCTCGGTGTTCGCGCAGGTCGGAGCCATTGTCAGTGGTGGCGCGTAGTGTTCTGAGCAGTGGGGACGGCCGCGCGGGGCACGGACGGCGGGCGTACCCCGTGGACCACCATGCACGGGGGAACCATGAGCACGATCGACGCCGCCGCCGCGGTGATCACCCTGACCGAGGACCAACTCGACCCGCACGTCACGCATGGGCCGACGCGCCGCTGGCTGACGGGCCCCGGACTGCCCGCGCACAGCGCTCTGTTGACGTTCGACGCCCTGCGCAGGGACGGGCTGCGGACAGTGGCCGACTCGACGGGCGACCCCGACCGCCTGATGGCCCGGCTGCGTGAACAACTGGTGATAGGCGGACTCCTGGCGCCCGACGGACTGGAGTCGGAGTCGGTGCTGCTCGACGGCGCGACCGGCGAGGTCTCGACGGCGTACTTCTTCCACGACCGCCCGGACCTCATGGACAGCCGCCCGCTGGCGCCGTCGCTGCGGACGCTGGTCCGGTTCGCCGCGGCCACGGAGGAACTGGCGGACGTACGCGGTCAGTTCGCCTCGTACGCCGGCCGCTCCGGACCGAAGGCGGTGGCGGAGGCGACGCGGCAGTTGCTCGCCGTGTTCGAGGAGGGCACCGGCGCGGAGGGTGAGATGCCGCCGTACTGGCGGATGGCCGCGCTGATCCGCCCGCTCGCCCTGATGGCGGGCCCGGGCACGGAGTCCGGCCTGACCCTGGACCTGCCTCCGCGCCTACTGGACCAGGAGTTCGGCCCCGGCCGGATCGCCCGCTTCGAGGAGGTCGACTTCCCCGCGACCCTCACCCACGAGCCGACCCGCCGCTTCCTGCGCGAGACGGGCCTGCCCGAGGACGGCTTCCTCTTCCACCTCGACACGGACGTTCCGCTGCCGACCCTCACCGAGTACTACACCGACGAGCGCCCGGGCGACTTCCCCACCGATCGCCTCCCGGCCCGAGCGGACCACCTGATACGCCTCGGCCACCTCATCGAGGACAACAGCCTGGTCGTCGACGGCGCCACGGGCGAAGTCCTCGACTGGAGCGAACCCGAGGTGAGGCTGTATCCCCTCAACACGGACATCTCGACCCTGGCCTTCACCCTGTGGCTGTTGCACCGCGAGAAGGCGATCGACGCGGCGACGGACCGCGAGCTGACGACGGAGACGTACGACCAGCTGGCGGCGACGATGATCGACGTCCTGCGCAGGATCGACCCGACGGGCTCGGTCGACCGCTCCGGCTGGCACTACTGGACGGAGCTGTTCCAGGACGAGGCGGGCGGCGTGCTGTAGCCCGACGCCGGGGCCTTGCGGGACTGGAGGCCGTGGCGGGATTCGAACCCGCGTGACTCGCTTTGCAGGCGAGCCCCTGAACCACTCGGGCACACGGCCGTGTGCTGGTGACGTGCTTCGACCGTAGGGGCGGGGCGGGTGCGGCTCAAGGAGAGGCGGGGGGCCGCAACGGGACTGCCATGCGCCGTTCACGAACGGCCGGGTCTACGACCAAGGACCGAGGCCATCACCGTCTCCCGACAGGGGCCACATCAGGTTGCGCCCCTTACGCTGACGTACATGGCTGCCCTGAACCCCCGCGACACCGATGTCGCAGACGCCCCGATCCTCCCGCCGGAATCCGACAGCGAGGGTGTGCTCGGCCGGTCGTACCGGGCGCTGAGCGTGGGCATCGTCTCGGTCGTGCTGCTGATCGCCTTCGAGGCGACGGCCGTGGGGACGGCGATGCCGGTGGCGGCGCGCGAGCTGGACGGGGTGTCGCTGTACGCGTTCGCGTTCTCGGGGTACTTCACGACGAGCCTGTTCGCCATGGTGCTCGCGGGGCAGTGGTCGGACCGGCGAGGCCCGCTGGGCGCGCTGACCACCGGGATCGGCGCCTTCGCCGCGGGGCTGCTGCTGTCCGGCACGGCGGGGGCGATGTGGCTGTTCATCCTCGGCCGGGCGGTGCAGGGGTTCGGTGGCGGGATGGTGATCGTGGCGCTGTACGTCGTGGTCGGGCGGGCCTACCCGGAGCGGATGCGGCCGGCGATCATGGCGGCGTTCGCCGCGAGCTGGGTGGTGCCGTCGGTGGTCGGGCCGCTCGCGGCGGGCGCGGTGACCGAACAGCTGGGCTGGCGCTGGGTGTTCCTCGGGATACCGGTGCTGGTGCTGCTCCCGCTGGCGCTCGCCCTGCCGCAGATACGGCTGCGGGCCTCGGGAGGGGTGAAGGACGGGGCCGGGAAGGGGCCGGGTTCCTTCGACCGCCGCCGTATTCGCCTCGCGCTCGGAATCTCCTTCGGCGCGGGACTCCTCCAGTACGCGGCGCAGGACCTGCGCCTGCTCTCCGTGCTGCCCGGGGTGGCGGGCATCGCGCTGCTGATCCCGGCGGTGCTGGGGCTCCTCCCGCGTGGCACCTACCGGGCGGCGCGCGGACTGCCCTCGGTCGTGCTGCTGCGGGGCGTCGCGGCGGGGTCGTTCATCGCCGCCGAGTCCTTCGTGCCCCTGATGCTGGTCACCCAGCGGGGCCTCACCCCGACGCTGGCCGGTTTCTCGCTGGCGGCGGGCGGGGCGACCTGGGCGCTGGGCTCCTGGCTGCAGGCGCGACCCCGCCTGGTGCCGTACCGCGAACGCCTGATGACGGTGGGCATGCTGCTGGTCGCGGCGGCCATCGCCACCGCCCCGAGCGTCCTGCTCGACTCCGTCCCCGTCTGGATCGTCGCCGTCGCCTGGGCCTTCGGCTGTCTCGGCATGGGCCTGGTGATCTCCTCGACCAGCGTCCTGCTTCTCCAGCTCTCCGCGCCCGACCAGGCCGGCACAAACTCCGCCGCCCTCCAGATCTCCGACGGCCTGTCCAACATCCTTCTCCTGGCCGTGGGCGGGGCGGCCTTCGCCGCCCTGGGCGGCGGCGCGGTCGCCCACACGGTGACGACGACCACGGCCTCCCACCCGGCGGCGTTCGCGGCGGTGTTCCTGCCGATGGCGGTGGGGGCGTTGCTGGGGGCGTGGGTGGCGACACGGGTGCGGGAGCACTCTCCCGCTCCGGCTGAGGGGTTGTGACGTCGGTCCCACCCGTGGGGGAGGCGGGGGAGTTCCCTGCTTGAGGGACGGGGGGCGCCGGTAGGGTGGCCCGGTTGTCGTACCCAGCCCGGCCGCTCGACCCCCACGGAGACCGTGACTACCGCCCGCCCGTCGCCCGCCACCACCCTTAACGGAGGGCCCTCCGGGCCCACGCCCATGTCTGCTTCCTCCTCGTCCTCCCATCACCTCTCGCCTGCCTTCCCGGGCCGCGCCCCCTGGGGTACCGCCAGCAAGCTGCGTGCCTGGCAGCAGGGTGCGATGGAGAAGTACATCCAGGAGCAGCCGCGTGACTTCCTGGCGGTCGCCACCCCCGGCGCCGGCAAGACGACCTTCGCGCTGACGCTGGCGTCCTGGCTGCTGCACCACCACGTCGTGCAGCAGGTGACCGTGGTCGCGCCCACCGAGCATCTGAAGAAGCAGTGGGCGGAGGCCGCCGCGCGGATAGGGATCAAGCTGGATCCCGAGTACAGCGCGGGACCGCTCGGCAAGGAGTACCACGGGGTCGCGGTGACGTACGCGGGGGTGGGTGTGCGGCCCATGCTGCACCGCAACCGCGTCGAGCAGCGCAAGACCCTCGTGATCCTCGACGAGATCCACCACGCCGGCGACTCCAAGTCCTGGGGCGAGGCCTGCCTGGAGGCCTTCGAGCCGGCGACCCGGCGGCTGGCCCTGACCGGTACGCCGTTCCGGTCCGACACCAACCCCATTCCCTTCGTCGCGTACGAGGAAGGGGCCGACGGGATCCGGCGCTCCGCCGCCGACTACACCTACGGATACGGCTCCGCCCTCGCGGACAACGTCGTGCGGCCGGTCATCTTCCTTTCCTACAGCGGCAACATGCGCTGGCGCACCAAGGCCGGCGACGAGATCGAGGCACGCCTCGGCGAGCCGATGACCAAGGACGCGATCAGCCAGGCCTGGCGCACGGCGCTCGATCCGCGCGGCGAGTGGATGCCGTCCGTGCTGCGCGCCGCCGACCAGCGGCTGACCGAGGTGCGGAAGGCGATCCCGGACGCCGGTGCCCTCGTCATCGCCTCCGACCAGGACTCGGCACGGGCGTACGCCAAGCTCATCAGGGACATCACGGGCAACAGGGCGACCCTCGTACTGTCCGACGACGCCGGCGCGTCGGACCGGATCGACGAGTTCAGCGGCAACACCGACCGGTGGATGGTCGCGGTGCGGATGGTGTCCGAGGGCGTCGACGTACCGCGGCTGGCGGTCGGGGTGTACGCGACGACCATCTCGACGCCGCTCTTCTTCGCGCAGGCCGTCGGCCGCTTCGTACGGTCCCGGCGGCGTGGCGAGACCGCTTCCGTGTTCCTGCCGACGGTGCCGGACCTGCTCTCCTTCGCGGGCGAGATGGAGCGCGAGCGCGACCACGTGCTCGACAAGCCGAAGAAGGACGGCGAGGAGGACCCGTACGCCGAGGAGGACAAGCTCCTCCAGGAGGCGGAGCAGCAGAAGGACGAGGACACCGGCGAGCAGGACATGCTCCCCTTCGAGGCCCTCGAATCCGACGCCGTCTTCGACCGGGTCATGTACAACGGCGCCGAGTTCGGGATGCAGGCCCACCCGGGGAGCGAGGAGGAGCAGGACTACCTCGGCATCCCCGGGCTGCTCGAACCCGACCAGGTGCAACTCCTGCTCCAGAAGCGGCAGGCGCGGCAGATCGCGCACAGCCGCAAGAAGCCGGACGCCGAGGCCGACCTGCTCGAAATGCCCGCCGAGCGGCGGCCGGTGGTCAGCCACAAGGAGATGATGGAGCTGCGGCGGCAGCTCAACAACCTGGTGGGTGCGTACGTCCACCAGAGCGGCAAGCCGCACGGCGTCGTCCACACCGAACTGCGCCGTGTGTGCGGCGGGCCGCCGAGCGCGGAGGCGACGGCGGGGCAACTGCGGCAGCGGATCGCCAAGGTGCAGGAATGGGCCACGCGGATGCGGTGAGACCGCAGCGCCCAACGCACGCGCGGGGGTTGGTGGCGTCGGGTGGGCGTGGTGTGCGCGGATGGTGCGCGCCGGGCCACGTGCGCCGGTATGTATCAGGGCAAATGCGAGTACCCCATACCGGTCGCTGACCGGATTCTGGACGGAGACTTCCGCTGAGCGAACCAGCTCGCTAATGTCCCGCTACGCACACGCCCCGTGGCAGCGCCGCCGCGGAGCGCAGCCGTGAAGCGACTGGGCCCGGACCACCGGCCGGGCCGTCAGCCGATCGGCAGCCTCTGAAGCGCGTCGCTGCCGGGACTCGGTGACGCATCCGCCGCGAGAGGGCTGCCGACCTCACCACTTAAGGAGTGGGCGTCGTGACCGCGGAGACCTCTCAGACGCTCGACCGGGGACTGCGCGTCCTCAAGTTGCTGGCCGACACCGACCACGGGCTGACCGTCACCGAGCTGTCCACCAAGCTGGGCGTGAACCGCACCGTCGTCTACCGCCTGCTCGCCACGCTGGAACAGCACGCACTGGTACGCCGCGACCTGGGCGGGCGCGCCCGGGTCGGGCTGGGTGTGCTGGGGCTCGGACGGCAGGTGCATCCGCTGGTACGGGAGGCCGCGCTGCCGGCGTTGCGGTCGCTGGCCGAGGACATCGGGGCGACGGCGCATCTGACGCTGGTGGACGGCGCGGAGGCGCTGGCCGTCGCGGTGGTCGAGCCGACCTGGACGGACTATCACGTCGCCTATCGGGCCGGCTTCCGGCACCCCCTGGACCGGGGGGCCGCAGGCAAGGCGATCCTGGCCGCCCGCCAGCGCCCGCACCGCGACCCCGGCTACACCCTCACCCAGGGCGAACTGGAGGCAGGCGCGTGCGGAGCCGCCGCACCCCTGGTCGGCGTGACCGGCGTCGAGGGCAGCGTCGGCGTGGTCATGCTCGCCGACGCGGTCCCGGAACGCGTCGGCGTGAGGGTGGTGGACGCGGCGAGAGAGGTGGCGGAGGCCCTCCGCTGACGTCAGCGCGGTCCGGGGACCAGCCCGACGGCGCGGCGGCACCCGCGCGGCGGGCGCGGGGTGGCGGGGGGTACGGCGAGCGCCCCACCCGCACCGCCGACGCCTCGAACACGCCCGCGCGTTAGATTGACCTCGTGCTCTCTCGTCTCACGCGTTCCAAGGCCCTCGCCGTCTGTGCGCTGCCCGTCGTCGGCCTGATCGCCGCCACGGTGGTGGCACCGCTGCCGTTCGCGGTGGCGCAGCCGGGGATGACGGCGAACGTGCTCGGGGAGGACCAGGGCACGCCGGTGATCACGATCTCCGGTGCGCCGACCCGCGAGACCGACGGGCAGCTGCGGATGACGACGATCGAGGCGACCAGCCCGGACACCCGTGTCTGGCTCGGGGACGTGCTGGACAGCTGGTGGCGCACCGACAAGGCGGTCATGCCCCGCGACGCGGTCTACCCGAGCGGCGACACCGTCAAGGAGATCGAGCAGCACAACGAGGCCCAGATGCGCGAGTCCCAGAACGCGGCGAGCGAGGCCGCGCTCACCTACCTGGGTCTTGAGGACAAGGACATCGAGGTCGACCTCGAACTCGCCGACGTCGGCGGTCCCAGCGCCGGCCTGCTCTTCTCCCTCGGCATCATCGACAAGCTGGAGGGTGACGGCAGCGGCGGCGACCTCACCGGCGGCCGGAACATCGCCGGCACGGGCACCATCGAGGCCGACGGTTCGGTGGGCGCGGTCGGCGGCGTCGCCCTGAAGACCCAGGCCGCCCGCCGCGACGGCGCGACCGTCTTCCTCGTCCCGAGCGCCGAGTGCGCCGACGCCAAGTCGGAACTCCCCAAGGGCCTGCGCCTGATCCCGGTCAAGACCCTGAAGGGCGCGGTCCAGTCCCTGACCGCGCTGGAGAAGGGCACGGGCTCGGTCCCGAGCTGCTAACCCGCGAGCGCCGGCCTCGGCGGGGTGACCAGCCGCAGCCCCACTTCCACGAGGGTCCAGCCGAGCCGCGTGCGGAGGTCGCCCCGGCGCCCGACCGTCGTGGCGAGGCGATGGGCGTCGGCCCGCGCGCGGAGGTCGGCGGAACGTGCGTGGTGCAGGGCGAGATGGGTGTCGGGGTTCGTCATCGGGACCTCTCCGAGTCCGTGCTGATGGGGAAGGTGTGTGTGTGGACGCGGACCCGCTCCGCTCCGGGCGCGTCGTCCTCGTCCCGGTAGCTCTGCACCAACTCGTGCATCCTGTCGATGAGTTCCTGTGCCCGGTCCGGGGTGAGGCGCAGCGTCCAGTCGCTCATGTCGGTGGCCTGCGCCCACGCGGGCTGCCAGTCCTCGCGCGTACCGACCCAGGTGGCGAGCTCGCGGGCGTGCGTGGAGGCGACCTCGTGCAGGAAGGTGTCCGCGGCGCCACGGGTGGCCGGGTCCGCGTCGGTGAGCAGGCCGGAGTCGAAGCTGATGCCCCCGTCGGCCGCCCGCCACCACCGCTCCCGCCCCTTGCCGCGCTCAGGCGCGTCCTCGACGAAGCCGTGCGCGGCGAGCTGCCGCAGGTGGTAGCTGGTGGCCCCGCTGGACTCGCCCAGCCGCTCGGCGAGGAGCGAGGCGGTGGCGGGGCCGTCCTGCCGCAGGGTGCGCAGCAACTCCATGCGGAGGGGGTGGGCGAGGCCCCGGAGGGAGCGGGCGTCGAGGTTGCGGATCTGCTGATCCCGGGGCTCGGTCATGCGTACAAAGCTATCCTTGCAAAGACCTCTTTGCAATGGGTTCTTTGTAAGTGGTCACCCCTCCCGTACGAACCCCTCCTGCACCAGCCAGTCCAGCGCCACCTGATGGGGATCCTCGCCGTCCACGTCCACCTTCGCGTTGAGGGTCTGCGCCACCGAGTTGTTCAGCTTCTTCGTGATCGGGTCGAGGACGCCCGCGATCCCCGGCCACTCCTTGAGGGTCTTGGTGTTGATCACGGGGGCGGCGTTGTAGTTGGGGAAGAACTTCTTGTCGTCCTCCATCACCACCAGGTTCATGGACTTGATGCGGCCGTCGGTGGTGAAGACCTCCCCGTAGGTGCAGCCGCCCTTCGCCGTCTGGGTGTAGATGATCCCGGTGTCCATCTGCGTGACCCGGGACGGCGGGATGTCCATGCCGTACGCCTTCTCCATGCCCGGCAGCCCGTCCGCGCGGTTGGCGAACTCGCCCTCCACGCACAGCGTCACGGCCGCCGGGTCGGACTTCGACAGCGCGGCCACCTCCGAGAGGGTCCTCGTGCCGTACTTCTCGGCGTTGGCCTGGTTCATCGCCAGGGCGTAGGTGTTGTTCAGGGCCGACGGCTCCAGCCAGGTCAGTCCGTTCTTCCGGTCCGCGTCGCGCACCGCCTCCCACTGACGGCGCGGGTCGGTGATGGGCTTGCTGTTGCCCAGGTACGTGATCCAGGCCGTGCCCGTGTACTCGTAGCCGGCGTCCGCCTCACCGCTCTTGACCGCCTCGCGCGACCCCACGGACCCCTGGATGCCGGTCCGGTCGAGGACGTCGGCGCCCGCCGCCTCGAAGGCGATCCCCATGATCGCGCCCAGGATCAGCTGCTCGGTGAACTCCTTCGAGGTGACCGTCAGATCGGCGCCCTTCAGCGGCTCGCCCTGCCCGATCGACCCGGGCCGCACGTCGTCGACCATGGGGGAGCCGCTGGTCAGTCCGCAGCCGGAGGCCAGCACCAGCGCCGTGGCGAGGTACAGCAACCGCCTCATCGGCCCACCTCCAGTCCGCGCGGCCGTAGCATCACTTCGGCGAGCGAGGCCAGCCAGTCCACCAGCAGGGCGAGCGTGACGGTGAGGACGGATCCCAGGATCAGTACGGGCATCCGCTGACTGGTGATACCGGTCGTGATCAGCGTACCCAGACCGCCCCCGCCGCCGAATGTCGCGAGCGTCGCCGTGCCGACGTTCAGCACCAGTGCCGTACGGACGCCCGCCAGGATCAGCGGGACCGCCAGCGGCAGCTCCACCCGGCTCAGCACGCCCGTCGGCGACATGCCGATGCCCCGGGCCGCCTCCAGCAGCGTCGGGTCGTTCGCCTCGAGGCCGGAGATCGTGTTCGACAGCACCGGCAGGATGGCGTAGACGATGATGCCGATCAGGGCCGCCCTGCGGCCGATGCCCAGCCAGATCACCAGCAGGGCGAGCAGGCCGATCGCCGGGGTCGCCTGGCCCATGTTGGCGAACACCATCGCCACCGGGGTGACCTTCCGGAACGTCTTGCGGGTGAGCAGGATGCCCAGCGGGATCGCGATGATCAGCACGAAGAACGTGGAGATCGCGGTCAGCTGGATGTGCTGCCACAGTGCCTCGGACACCTGCCCGCCGGACAGCGCGTTCTCGGAGATGGTGTCCAGGTCGGCCTGCCGGAACCACAGCCAGGTCGCCAGCAGCAGGGCCACCACGAAGGCGGGCAGGAAGGTCAGCTTCTGCCAGGTGATGCGGGGGGCCGTCCGGGCCGGCGGGGGAGAGGGCTCCTGGTCGCCGGGCACCTCGCCCTCGTCACGGAAGGCATGCCCCCTGACGTCGTGCTCGCCGGGGGGACGGTTCTGCTCCGAAGAGGTGGTCACGCCTTGGGCTCCCCTCCGTGACCCTCCTGTTCCGCGTGCGTCTGACCGGCCCGCGTCTCCTCCAGGTCGTGCTGGTGCTCCAGGGCGTCCAGCCGGTCGGCCTCCAGCAGCTCGTGCACGGAGTTCATCAGCGTCTCCATGTCGACCACGCCGGTGTACTCGCCCCGCCGTCCGGTCACCGCGACCCGCCCGGTGTTGTCCGTGAGGACGGCCTCCAGAGCGTCCCGCAGGGTCGCGTCCCGGGTCACCGTGTCGTGGACCAGGGTCCCGGCCCGCGCGAGCGAGCCCTTGGCCCGCATCAGATCGCCCCGCCTGAGCCACTTGTAGGGACGGCCCCGCTTGTCCAGCAGCAGGATCTCGTTCGTGCCGCTGGAGCGGAGCCGGTTGAAAATGCTCTGGAGCGGGTCGTCCACGGTCACCGTCGGGTAGTCGGTGATCTCCACGTCCCGGACGCGGGTGAGGTTCAGCCGCTTCAGCGCCGCCCCGGCGCCCACGAAGCCGGAGACGAAGTCGTCCGCCGGGTTGGTGAGGATCGCCTCCGGGGTGTCGAACTGCGCGATGTGCGACCGCTCCCGCAGCACCGCGATCCGGTCACCCAGCTTGATCGCCTCGTCGAAGTCGTGCGTGACGAACACGATCGTCTTGTGCAGCTCGCGTTGGAGCCGGATCAACTCGTCCTGGAGGTGGTCGCGCGTGATCGGGTCCACCGCGCCGAACGGCTCGTCCATCAGCA
>NZ_JBFBJT010000165.1:0-15147 GCF_040686175.1 Streptomyces sp. NPDC086077
AGATCCCCGGTCCGATACATACGAGACCCCGCCCCACCGAACGGATCCGCCACGAACCGCTCCGCCGACAGTCCGGGCCGACCCGCATAACCCCGAGCCAACTGCCCACCCGCCAAATACAGCTCACCGGCCACACCGACCGGCACCGGGCGCAGCGCCGTGTCGAGCACGTAGGTCTCCAGGGAGCTCAGTGGGCGCCCGATAACGCTGCCCGGCCCGCTGATCGTCAGGTCACGGGTTAGCGCCACGGATGTGACATGCACGGTGGTTTCCGTGATTCCGTACATGTTCACCAGCTGCGGAGTGTCCTCAGCGTGGCGTGCGTACCAGGATTCGATCCTTGAGAAATCCAGCGCTTCGCCGCCGAAGACGATAAGTCGAAGCGACAGGTGGTTTCCGAGATCCACGTTCTCGGCATCTGCCTGAATCAACTGGTAAAACGCTGACGGTGTCTGGTTCAACACCGTCACACCCTGATTCACGAGAAGCTTCAGAAATTCTTGAGGAGATCTCGATACCTCGAACGGAACGATGACAAGGCGGCCGCCGTGTAGTAGCGCACCCCACAGCTCCCACACGGAGAAATCAAATGCGTAGGAATGGAACAATGTCCATACGTCATCCGCCCCGAAGCTGAAGTCGTCCTTCACCGCATTGAATAGGGTAGCCACGTTGCAATGCGAAACGACAACGCCCTTTGGCACACCGGTCGAGCCCGAGGTATAGATCACATACGCTGCGCTGCCCGCCGTGATGGGACAACCCAAATTGGCAGCCGGAAGCTGGTCGAGTTCGTGAACGACACTGAGATCGTCCAACGGGACGACGGGTGCGGACAGAGTCGACGGAAGCTTGCCCGCAGTCCTTCCCGTCACCAGAACTGCGACCGCACCGGCGTCGCGAATGGTGAATGCCACCCGCTCTGCGGGAGACGCTGGGTCCACCGGGACGTAGACCCCGCCGGCCTTCAGCACCGCCAGCACGGCGATGACGAGTTCTGGTGAGCGCTCGAGCAGCAGCGCGACTGGGACTTCGGGGCCCACGCCTCGCTTCACCAGGAGCTGCGCCAGCCGATTCGCGCGCACATTCACTTCACGGTAGGAGAGTTCCTCGCCGTTGCAGACCACGGCCACCGCGTCCGGCGTACGGTGGACCTGCGCCTCGAACAGCTCAGGGATCGAGACATCGAACAAAGGAATCATAAGGCTATCTCCTACGCAGCCGGGAATGACGGGTCAGGGTCTAGGCGGAGTACGTGGGGGTGGCTTGCACCGGATTCACGTAGAGCAGCCCGTCGGACCAGATGTACTTTGTGCGGCCCCAGCGCGACGCAGAGGCAACATCGGGAAAGAATCCGCTGCCGTTGAGATTCGCGCTGGTGTTACACAGGACGGGTATTCCGCTGAGCTTTTCGTATTCGGTGAGGATTTTGTGGGCAGCGCTGCCGGCATCGGTGCTGATGGTCTGCAGTCGGGCGGTCCCGTCCAAGTGAACGATCGCTGGTATGCGTTCCGCCCAACCCTCCTTCATGGTGTGCTCGAACACCATGTAGCGGTCTGACGACCCAGGGTTGAAAATCTCGGCTGCCCTCGATTCCAGGCAGATTGGGGCGACCGGGCGGTAGTCGGCTCTGCCCTTTATGTCATTGAGACGGTTTCGCATGCGTACGTCCGTAGCGGGAGCAAGAATGCTCCGATTCCCCAGTGCTCTGGGCCCGAGTTCGGCACGGCCAGACAGAACGACGACAGGTTCGCCCTCGGTGTGCAGTATCTGGGCGAGCTGCCGTTCGTCACACATTCGCACCTGCCAGTCTGCGGGGGCTGGATTGGTGACGAGTTGTGGACCGCTGTAGACGTCCCAGTCGAGTTTCTGGTGTTCGGTCTCCCGGAACATCTCGCAGCACGCGGTTCCTATCGCAGCTCCGGCGTCGTTCGGAAAGGGTGGGATCCACACGTCGGAGAACAGTCCGCTCTGCCGAATCAGGCTGCTCCACTTGATGTTGAGTGCGCAACCTCCGCCTAGGCAGAGGTTGTGGCGCTCGCGGGGAAATCGCCGGTGCATGAGCGTGGTCAGACTGTCCAGCAGGAGTTTCCCCAGATATGCCTGGAAAGTCGCAATGATGTCTGCGTTGGTCATCCCTGGCAGCCATTCGTCCCTATTCTGCGCGACCTCCCGGCCGACTTCGAAGGCCAAGTCCCGGGAAACATTGCTGCGACTCTTGACTATTTTGTCGAAGACGACATATCCGGATTCCTCGACCTTGCCTAGGGCCGCGTACGCCATCGCCTTTCCGGCGATGGACAAGTGATGGTTGAGGTACTCCTCAGGAGTGAGTTGGCTCATGTCCTGATAGAAGGGTTCGAAGTGTGAGCAGAAGTCGGAAAAGATGTTGCCGGAAAGCGGCATCAGCAGGGAGACGGGCTTGACCGAACGGTCGCGGGCGCTCACGTGATAGACGCGTGGGGTCATCGCTCCGTCCCATACAAGCGCCAGGGAGTCCTCGCCGCGGGCAGCGAACGGGCTGGTGCAGTAGGAGGCGAGGAGGTGGTTGCTGGCGTGGTGGTAGCTGGAGTAGCCGGCAGACTTCGGGTGGAAGTTGTAGGCCGAGAAGGTGTGGCGCTCCAGGGGATCCAGCACGCTTCCCCCGTCCACGTACGGCGCGACGGGCAGGATGAGGTCGTGGTCACCTGCCCGGGTGGGGATGCTGCCGCTCTCTCCGCCTCCCTCGGCCCACCATCCGTCTACGACGAACCGATCGACGTCCGCCGGATCGATCCCTTCACCGCGAAGGATGGAGGCAACACGGTCGAGGTTTCCCAATGCCGAATACCGTGCAGCGTTCGCAATTTTTTCCACCTCGATGCTGAAAACGAGACGGCCTTCATCAATCAGCGCCACGCCTCCATCGTGCGATGCCTTTACTCCGCATATAAGCATGCCGAAAACCGTCCTTCTAGCCAATTCGCAAGGGAGGATACTGACTCAGATATCCTGAAGTTGATCAGGTGCACGAGATGGCTTGGACCTGCGGTCGGGCCGTTTGCCGTGTTCTGACGTGCAGGAGAATGAATCGTTGGAATGATCGGGCCGTGGTTGGTCGACAGCGGTGCTGGTTCATACTGCGCCAGCCAGTACGTTATCGGGAGCGAATTATCTGCATAGGGATGTCAGTTTAATTGCAGGTCGAATAGATCCACGCGCATTGAGATATTCCTCATGAGAATGCCACTGAGAAGTGACTTCCGACCTGAGTTCCCAGCGTGTGAACGGCCCGGCGGGACAGCTAACGAACTGATCTACTCACACTCCGTCACCTGTCAGTGTCGGATTCCCCTGCGCGCAGTGTCACTGTTCAGCTCGTATCAGCCCCGGAAAAGCGGCCCACCTTTCCGATGACGTCTGGTGAGTACAGCCGTTGGGCTTGCACCAACGCAAAATCAGCCATGTAGCGTCGAAACACGTCGGGGGGCTCCTCGGCCAGGTTGAGCATCCGGCGGTTGGCAACCACTGCAGGGCTGTCAAGCCGAGCAAGGTTTTCGTCGATGCTTCGGTCCAAGTGGGCCCGCTCGACAACCTCGTCGAACAGGAACCGCGCGTCGGGCTCGGTTGCCCAGATTTTGCGGCCACCGAGCGTCACTTGCCGGGCGATCCGCCCACCTGCCATCCGGCCAAGCCGGAGATTCGCTGCGCCCGGGACGATGCCCTCTTGGGCAGCCGGCAGGCTGAAGTACGCATCGGTTCCCGCGATGACGTGATCGAACACCAACAGCAGCTGAGCGCCGCCACCTATGGCGAAGGTGTCCACTGCTGCGAGCCAGGGTTTGCCGACGGTGCGGCCCTGCCAGCGGGTCTCGTCATCGATCAGGAGGCCGTGAACCAGTTTGTTGATGTACCCAAGTTCCCGGCGGAGGAGGAATCCCACAAGGGAGATCTGCCCTGCGTGCAGGCTCTTGAGGTTGATGCCCGCGCTGAAGACACGTCTGCCGCGGTAGCGGGGGTGGCTCATCTCCCCGCCGCGCAGCATGCCCACGCGGACACCGGGATCGAGCAGGGCCAGGTCGACCGCGGTCTCCATGTCTTCTACCTGCCGGTCGTCCTCGGCGTTGAGGCAGTCGTCGCGGCACATGGTCAGTTCTGCCACGGTTCCACGCCGTTCCACGGATACCGAGCCCAGGTCGATCCGGCCGCGCCGTTGGAACTCCGCCAGCAGTTCGAGCGCCCGCGTCGTCGGCCGCAGCATGGCCTCGAGAAGGTGTTCGCCAGCGAGCGGTGAACGCAGGACGCCGCTCACAAAGATGGCCTGATCGATCTCGAGTCCGTCCTTGGCATCCTGCCGTCGCAACTGCTCCTTGCGCATGCGTTCGGTTCCGGGAAGAAGGCCGGGGACTTTCAGGCCTGCGGCCTCCAGCAGCTCGGGAAGGCGCAGATGGGCCGAGCGTCCTTCAGTCAGTTCTTCGTAGATCGATGCCCCGTGCACGGACACGAAACGGCTACGCATCGTTCGTGCAGCGCCATCGGCGACCGCCGCCTGGTTCCTCTCGTCACCGGAACGCTCAAGCGGTTCGGGAAGCTCCTCTATCAATTCATCGGTGGCGACGGCGAAGCTGGCAAGGGCCTGCCGTGCCCTGCCAAGGTCTCCGCTGACACTCGCCAGCAGCTCTCGAGGGTCCGCGGCGAGGACCGTGGTCGCGCGCGTCACTGCCCAACCTCGGCAGCAGCTTGCCGCAATACGCGGTCGCAGGCTGCCAAGTGGCTGCCGAGCGCCTCTTCAAAAGAGGTGGTGGCCGCTTCCAGGATCAGTCGTCGGCGGATCGCCAGCCCAGTTCCTGCTGTGGCCTTGATCAGTTCCAGCGCGCGGACAGTGCCTTCTGATGGGTCGCTGACGATCTCGTCCATCAAGCCCAGAGTCAAAGCTTCAGCCGCCTTGATCGGCGCGCCGAAGAGCAGGGAACGACGTGCACGGGCCACGCCGAGTTGCTGGGTCATCCGGTACAGCGCCATGCCGGGCCATGGGCCGCTGGGGCCGATGTGTGGAAGTAGGTGCACCGTGTCATTGGCAACGCGGTAGTCGGTGATGAGGAGCGCGTCGAGGGCCGTGCCGCCGCATGGGCCGGTGACCGTGGCGACTGTGACGGCGGACGAGCGCTCCAGCCGGCGCAGGGCGCGCTCCCACTTGTTCACCAGCGAGATTTCCAGGCCGTGTGTCCACGCCGGATCCGGTGCACCTGTCAGCTCGATCACGGCAATGGGCTGGCCGCCCTGGTCCTCGAGCCGGTCGCTCAGGGCGTTCACAGCTGACACTGTCTCGGCCGACAGCATCTGTCGGCCGTCTATTCGGAGGTGGAGGACATCTCGGTCCTCACTTTTTGCTCCAGTCACGGTCGTGCTCTTTTCTGATTCTCACGCTATGCCGCGGTTGCGGTCACCAGCGCGCCAAAGCGGTTTCGATGGTCGATCCAGGCCCCATGGTCATCAGCACGCAGTAGTCACCGTGCTGGACCACCCCCTCGTCGATCAGGCGCTGATACGAGAAGAGGAATGAGCCGCTGGAGAGGTTTCCGTAGTCACGCAGCACGCTCGTGGTGTGCCGTACGTCGTGACGGGTCAGGCCGAGGTTGATCATGACGGAGTCGATGACCTTCTTGCCGCCCGAGTGCACGAGCCAGTGCTTGATATCGCTGCGACGCAGGCCCGTCCCTATCAGCAAGCGGTCGACAACGGTCTCGGCGTTTTCACCTACGACATAGGGGATCTGTGGATCGAGGAAGAAGCTGAACCTGTTCTGCTGTTCGTCCCAGTCGTAGCGCATCGCATCGATCATCTCGGTGATGATCGCGCTTTCGAACTTCAGCAAACGGGGGCCCTGCCGGTCGGAAATCTCAGGAGTGGCGTTCGCGATCACCGCGACTGCTGCGGATCCGTCGCCGAAGAGACTGTTGACCACGGACGTACGCATCGTTGCGTCAAATGCATAGGCTGCGGAGCAGACCTCGACACATACCATGACCGCGAGCTTGCCCGGGTGCACAGCGGCCCAGCCGTTCACCGCGGACAGCGCGTTCAATCCCGCGTTGCATCCCATGCCCACAACGTCGAGTCGACTGCAGTGAGGACTGAGCCCCATCTCACGAATGATCTGCGCGCTCAGTCCGGGCGTGAGGAAGCCGGTTGACGACACGCAGCAGAGGTAGGCGATGTCCTGTGGCTCGGCACCCGCGTTCTTGAGGCACTCTTCGAGGGCACGCGCTGCCATGGCGACGCCGTGTTTCTTGTGCTTGGCGAGCAGTTCGCCCTGGGCCTCGATGACCGGTTTCCCGTCCTCGCCCACCGGTGGCAATGTCAAGTGCCTGCGTTCGATGGCGCTGTTGAGGAAGACCGATCGGACACGAGGCTCGTCGATACCGAGGATGTCGAGCAGTTCGTGCTGGGTGTAGCTGCTGTCAGGCACCGCCGTTCCCATCCCGACGATGCGGCTGGCGGTCGAGCCGCCTGGAGCGGCGGAGTGTGGGTGCGCGGCCGCCATCAGTGGAGCCACTTCAGTTTCCCGCTGCGTTCTCGGCAGTTCACGACAGATGTCTTTCACGTGTCCAATACGCTTTCATGGCTTTCAATTTCTTCACCGTGCGACATGGCCAGCGGCATGTCCCGGCTGTGCCTGATCGGCGAGAAATACAAAATGAGAGCGGCGCAAGGTATCGCCGCGCACGTGATCCACATGGCAGGACGCACGCCGAGAGCGGAGCCCAGAGATCCCCCGAGTACGGAACCGATGGGCATCGACCCGAAATTTAGCACGCTCGTACTCGCGATGACTCGGCCGAATATGGTGGCGGGCAAGTAGCGTTGTTCGAAGCTAACTCTCAGTACATTGCCCGCTGTGACTCCGGTTGCGACGCAGAAGGATCCGGTGAAGAAGAGGAGAATTCCAGGTCCGCTAAAGGTCAGTGGCATCAGCAGCGCGACAGTGGGCAGCACCAACTGAAAGAACAGAATGGCGCGTGCCGTGCCGATACGGTCGGAGAGCCGACGGGCGACGAAGGCGCCGGCGATGCCGCCGGTACCCACCGCGGCAAGGAGTCCGCCGACCATCCCTTCGTTCAAACCCACAGTCCGCACCAGGAAGACCACCTGGATGGACTGGTAGCTCATGAGAGCGAGGTTGGCGGCAGTCCCGAAGAGTGTCAGTGTACGCAACCAAGGATCACCGAAGAGGAGCCGGTACCCTTCGCTCAACTCACGGTGCAGGGCTTGCGGCTTCTCCTGCCGGGTGGGCGCCGCAGGTTCGCGGTGCTTGATGGATGTCAGGCAAATCAGTGACGCGGCGAATGAGGCGGCGTTCACCACCAGACCGTCCACGGCGCCAGCAAGTCGGACGATGAGGCCCCCAGACCCTAGGCCCACGATGTGTGCCGCGGAGACACCGCCGTGGAGCTTGGCATTTCCCTCGGGCAGATCCTCCGGGTCCAAGAGCGTCGGCAGGTAGGCGCCGTGAGCTGTCTGGTAGAAGACGGTGGCCGCGCCCGTCAGCAGGGCCAGAGCCAAGAGAAGCTCGTAGTCAAGAAGTCCCAGGTACGAGGCGATCGGCAGGCCGACGAACAGGACCACGCAGACTGCAGCGGCGGTGACCATGATCGGCCTGCGTGGCAGCCGGTCCACCCAGACCCCTGCAGGCAACCCGATGATCAGCCAGGGCAGCCAAGTGGCAGCACTGAGCAAGCCGACTTGGAAGGCCGTAGCGTCCATGGTGGAGACCGCGAGCAACGGCATCGCCACCCCGGTCACAGACGCTCCGAAGCGATCGAAGAGCCCAGAGCACCACAGAAGCCGGAAATCTCGGTGGCGCAGCAAGAGACTGCTGCGCCTATCCCGGCTCACCCGGCATCCAGGAAGTCACGCGCGCATATGCGTGAACGGCCACCCATCGATTCCTCCACTCCGCCGTAACGCCCCGCGTGGGAGGCAACCACCTCACTCTCATCTCGGCTTGAGCAAGAAACAAGTCATGTCGACAGCAAGGCACGTTCACGCCACTCAGCTCATGCTGCTCCACTGTCCGACACCCGCAGCCCTGCAGGCGTGGCAGGTTCACGCCTCGCCCTTCCCCTTCGTGGCATCCAGTGCTGGAGTGGCATTGCTTCCCTGATCCCGTGGATCACATCAGCGCGTTCGCAAGGCAGGTTTTGACGTGGCCAATCCATTCGATGACGACACAGCAAGCTTTCATGTGCTGGTGAACGACGAGGGCCAGCACTCCCTGTGGCCGGTCTTCGCGGCCGTCCCTCAAGGCTGGGAGGTGCGTCTCGAGAACAGCAGCCGACAAGTATGCCTGGACTATGTGGAGGAGCACTGGACCGACATGCGCCCCAAGAGCCTGATTGCCGCCATGGAAGGCTCGGCACCAGGCGGGGAGAAGCCGGCTGCCTAACTTGATCTCTAACGTCCGGTGTCGAATGGCTCGTCGAACTTGATCACCGGTTCGGTAACTGCCGTCCCACGGAGGCGGCCTTCGTCTGAACATGTGCTCCGACCAAGGGAACACACACATTCAGCGCGAAGGCCGTGAAGATGAGTCTGCTGCACCACGACGCCCGGCAGGAGGCGTTGACGCAACTGTCACGCCTCTGGGGCCAGTTCTACTCCTGCATGACCGCTCGTTCGGACGCGTTGTTCGAGCTGGCCGGTGCTGTCCTGTGCAGCGGCGGGTAGGTGAATTCGCTGGTCGAACTGTCGCTGGTGGGTGAACACCGTCGCGGTCACGGAGGGCTCCATGCCGCGGTGGCCCGTGGACGCATCGATGCCGGCCGGTTGCGGCGGGCACTGGCCGAGGTGCCCCTGCCGCGGTCTTCCGATGGCCGGCTGATCACGGCTATCCATGTCACCTGCTGGCTGCGGCCCGACGCCCACACCTCGCCCCAGCGGATCCTGTGTCACACCCACGGCCCCGGCAACGACACCACATCCCGGTCCCCGGCTGGTCCTACTCGATCTTCTGCGCGCTCGAGCCGGGCCGCAGCTCGTGGACCGCGCCGCTGGACGCACTCGGTCTGACACCGGGGGACGACACCGCGACCGTGACCGGCCGGCAGTTGCGTGATCTGCTGCAGCGCCTGATCACAGCCGGACAGTGGCAGGCGGGCGACCCCGACAGCCCTATCGTCGCCGACGCCGGATACGACGCATCCTGCCTGGGCTTCCTCCTGGGGGACCTGCCGGTCCAGGTGCTGGACAGGATGCGATCCGACCACGTCCTGCGCAGAGCAGTCCCACCACGGCTGTCGCACACGCAGGGCCGGCCGCCCCGACACGGCGGCGAGTTCGTCTTCGGGCAGCCCGAGACCTGGAACACCCCGGTGACCGAAACAATCACCGACACCGCCTCTACCAAGTCGCCAGGGCCCGGTCGTGGAACCGGCTCCACCCCAAGTTGACTCACGGTTCCTCGTGGGCCGCCGCAGAGGGAATCCTCCCGATCGTCGAAGGGACGGTGATCCGCCTCGACATCGGCCACCTGCCCTGCGGAGCAACACCGAAGCCGGTCTGGCTGTGGTGGTCAGGCACCGATGCCACCCCGGAGGACGCCGACCGTCTGTGGCAGGCATGCCTGAGACGCTTCGACATCGAGCGCACCTTCCGCCCGTTCAAACAGACCCTCGGCTGGACCTGTTCGAAAATCCGCACCCTTGAGGCAGCCGACCGATGGACCTGGCTGATCCTCGCCGCCTACAACCAACTGCGACTCGCCCGCCCCTCGCAGCCGACCGGCGTCGTCCCTGGGAGAAACCCAGTCCGCCGGACAGGCTCGCCCACAGTCGGCCTGCCCGGCCCAAGCACCGAAACCATCACGTCCTTGCCCGGAACGGCCGCCAGGCCAGAAGGACACCCGGCCCACACCCCGCCACGACGTGCGTACACCCCGCAAAACACCGGCAGCGAAACAGCGAACGACGAAGGGGGGAGGAATCCAGCACTAGGCCCCGATTCTGCCCGGACCGCCCCAATAGATTTGCCGAAGGCTGGCCGCTCCGCTGATGCGACGGTGAAACCATGTCGGCGCCTGGCCTTGGCACTCGATGCGGCGTTTGCAGCCAGCCGCAGGGCAGACAGCAGTCCAACCCCGACCGTCGGCGCTGCGAGCATCGACAGTCGGGAAGGGGCCGCCGAGGGCTCGGGCCGGCCATCATGAGCTAAGAGCCGGAGTTGTCTTTTACGAACTGCACGAACCTGTCGAGGCCTTCATCGATTTCCTCGGGCTGCAGGTGGCTGAAAGAAAGCCGGATGCGGTTACCCGCCGGAGCATCGGTGTAGAAATGGTGCAGCGGAGTCCACAGGACTCCGTTCTCCTTTGCGCTGCGCTCGAGCAGTGAGTCTTCGACGGTGAACGGGACGGTGACGACAGTGAAGAAGCCGCCAGCGGGGTCGTTCCAGGAGACGCCGTGAGGTCGGCCGGTCCGGAACCTCGCGGTGAGACCACTCAGCACATGGCTGAGGTTGCGCTGATAGATCTGCCTTTCCCGTATGTTGGCTCGGCGCAGACTATAGTCGTGCTCCAGGAGCTTGCCTCCGATGACGGCTTGGGCGATCGGCGAGGTGTTCACACTCACCATGCTTTTGATCTTCGCTATTTGGTCGGCCAACGTCGACTCGGTTGTGCCAGCATCCCCGCTGACTCGTTGACCGGCAATTGCGTATCCGACACGAGCGCCGGGTAGACCGGTTTTGGCGAAGGACCCTATGTACACGACCACCCCGGCGTCGTCGGTTGATTTCAGCGTCCGCGGCTTGTCATCAACTCCCAGCAGCCCGTAGGGGTTGTCCTCCAAGAGTAGGAACTCATACTGCTCCGCCAGGCGAAGCAGGCGCTTTCTGGCTTCGACGGTGAGGCTCACTCCGGATGGATTGGAGAATTCTGGGATCACGTAGCAGGCTCTCGGTCGCAGGCCTGATGACCTGGCCCGGATCACAACCGCCTTCAAGTCGTCCAGGTCTATGCCGTCGGGAGAGTCGGCAACCGGCAGTACCGTCATGTCCGCCAATTGCGCTGCCCCGTAGACGCCCACGTAGCTGGGCTCCACGGCAAGGAGGACGTCCCGGTCCGTCCGACGAAGCGCGCGAAGCGTCAGATAGAGAGCCTCTTGCGCTCCTGCCGTCACCACAATGTCGTGCGGGCTCGCAACGATGTCCTCGTCCACCTGGAGGTGCCGAGCGATCAACTCGTGGATGATGCCCTTGGTCCGACCGTACTGCAGTATGACTCGGCGAACCTGTACTTCATCGCCGTCCAGTTGCGCACTCAAGTGGCGTCGGTAGGTGTCCAGGTGGCGATGAACGTCATCGATGTCGAAGAACTCCTCATGCGGTCGTCCTGCCGCGAAGGAGATGGCGTCAGGGAAACGGAGCGCCACCTCGTTCAGAAAGTTCATGGAGTTGGCTGTGGGCAGGCTGAGTGAGTCGTGCAGTTCTTCGATCCGTAGAAGAGCAGTCGTCCGTCCGGTGGACGTGTTCATATCGTGCCGTCGTTTCGTCTCGTCGTGCGGTCGCACGGATGCCCCGTGCGGGTTACTGGAATTCACATTGCGTTCCCTTGACTGCAGGGGGCGGCCTGGGATATCAGCGCGGAGACTGAGTCCTGCTCCAGCCATCCCAGGCGCTGCGCTTTGACCCCGGCTTCGAATCGGCTGGAAGCGTTCAACCGGATCATGATTCGGGACATCATGCGGGCTACGGTCCTCAGGGAATAGCCCAGGTGACGGGCGGCGGCCGCGTCTGTGTAACCCCGGCTGAGGAGCACGAGCAACGCCGTTTCGCTTTCGGTCAGCCCCACATCAACGGCGCCGGACATCTGCAAGGGCGCTGCCTGCTGCCACATCTGCGTGGCGAAAAGGTCCAGCGCCGCAGTCAGGGACGGAACGTCGATTTTCATGACGCCGATGCCGGACTCGTGCGAATCAACACTCACGATCGCGCATTTTCCGTCGACCATGATCAGTGGGGGTAGGGTGTGCGGCCCTGTCCGCACGGATACACCGTTTCTGAGCTGGGCTTGCGCGCGACGGAGCCAGTTTCGGTCCTCGTAAACGCCGGCAGCGTAGACGATCCGCAGCCTTCCTCCACGCTCGAGGAACCGCCTTCCGATGGTGTCGCATATCTCCGACCACCGGTGCGCATGAGAAGGTTCTTGGATCAGCGCGGTGATGCCGGTGGCCGTCCCGGCGCTCTCCTCCAGCATGCCCCGCATGCCATCGGGTCCTACAGCCACACTCCATCGCATGGACCCGCCCAGCTCAGCCCGGACACGTGAACGCAGCAGGGCGGCCGATGTCGGCTCAGAAGTCGAACGCGGCCTGTCCCTGCGTACCTCGTCGTACCAGCTGATGACGTCGTTGCTATGCCGAGCCAGTAGCGCTCCGAGTTCGGCAATCAGTGCCACGCTCCTCGTCAGGTGATCGCTTTCATCCACTCCGCTCGTCAGCGGTGCTCGATCGAGCCTGCGAAGCTCTGCCCGTAGGTCGGCCACGGTGCTGAGGAGAGGACCGGTTGCTCCCACAGCTCCGCCTGGCGTCGCATCCCCGGTGTGTGATCCGGAGCACTCAAGGGTGATCGAGGACGAAGGGGCCGGGCGGCTTCTGTGACGAAATGTTGAGGCAGGGGCCGCGGACAGCGGATGTATGTCACCGCTGGTCTCGATCCATTCGCGGTCCCTGCGTTTCGCTTGCATGTCGCTCCAGTGGCTTCGCCGGGTGTTCAGGTGACGACGAGGCAAGTCGGACCGCGGCGCTCACGCTTGCCATCAACGGGTACACGAAGTTGAACCCACGAGGAGTTCACACTGCTGCGAAAGGCTGGCGCACCGAGCGGTGTCCTTGATGACGAAGCGAAGTGCCGGTCCGTGCTGACCAGATCCTTCAGGGCGCCGCCGACGCCACTTGCCCGTCCGCAGGGTGGAAAGGCGTGCCAGCTGGGGCCGGAGCACGCACCTCGACCTCAGCAAGGATCGGCATCGGGTAGATGAAGGGCGTCCGGCCCACACGCCAGGTGGGAGTCCAGCCGTCGCGCCAAGTGCAGGAACTCCCTGTCTGCAGGCGCGCGACGCCGCGCAGCCCCACCGGCCAGAACCCGCCGACAGGAGAGTCTCTCTCGTGGCCCCCATCGCGAACCGATCACGTGGTCGACTATCAGGGGAGCCGGCCGGCTGTCGCCGTCACCTCACCGGGCCAGCATTGCCGCCCTTCCCTGCTTGGACCCACAAGGTCAGCGCCATACAGCTAATTTGGCGTACCGAGTCTTCAGCCGGTACGCACAGAGGCGAGATCACCGAGCCAGCTCGTGCGCCAGTGAATGACGCATACATACCGCCGGTAGGTGCCCGCAGTTCGTAGCGGAGCATCAAGCACCCTGCCATTTGGGGTTTCGGCCGGCGACGAACGCACGGGCGCCCTCCTCGGCGTCCATGCTCTGCATGCGGCGCTCCTCCCATGTGTATCGTGTGGCGAATGCCTGCTCAAGCGACATGTTCTCGGAGATCGCGGCAGCCTCCTTAATGGCCCTCAGCGCGAGCGGTGCGCAGCGCAGCAAGTCATCAACCCAGCGGTCAGCGCAGGCGTCGAGCTCGTTGGCTGGCACGACTTCATTGACCAGTCCGAGCTCGTAGGCGCGGTCTGCCGACATGCGGCGACCCGTCATCAGATATCCCATGGCCGTCTTGGGCGGGATCTGGCGGGGTAGCCGGAATACCCCGCCGGCACCAGCAATAAGGCCGAGCCTGGCTTCGGGCAACGCGAACTCGGCATGGTCGGCTGCGAGTACGATGTCGCAGGCGAGTGAAAGTTCGAAGCCGCCTCCCAGGGCGTATCCGTTCACCTTGGCAATAATCGGCTTCGAGAGGCGGAACCGCTCCGTGAGGCGCGGGAATCCGGGCTTGCCGCGACTGCCGAATGTGGAGACCGTTGCGTTCGGGGATCCGTCGTCGAAGCGGCGTACGAGCTCTGTCAGGTCCTGCCCGACGGAGAAGGACCGGTTACCAGCACCCGTCAGTACACCGATCCAGAGGTCGTCGTCGCTCTCAAAGTCGTCCCAGACCTCCGCCAGCTCTTCGTGCATTTGTAGATTCATAGCATTGAGAACGCGGGGACGATTGAGCGTGATGTACGCGACGCGGCCCTGCTTTTCGTAACTTACCGTATTCACCCGGCGCTCACCATTCCTCTGTACCCTCACACGAGATTTTATCTAGTTGTACTACGGACCGGAAAAGTGCTCACCTCGGCCTGGGGCGCCGCAACCATGGGTTCTCGCGACGTGCTCAAGAGGCTAGGCACTCCCCTCACAGATCCGCAGATACGAGCCGTCAGCCGGTCTGATCACAAGCCACTGCTGCAGGCCCAGGCCGCACCCTGTAGCGGACCGCATGGGGGCGGCCATTCCACACAAGCACTTGGACCTCTGATCAGTACACGCAGCCATTGGGCTGAGGGGTTCAGTCGGCGTACATCCTTCGTGACCCTGGGCGACTGGCGGCGCTGCTCCTACCGGGCATCGTCAGGCTGCCCCTTCTCGCGGGCTGGCAACGGCGGCACTGACCCCACATGCAGATGCCGTCCCGGACCCTGCCGACCAGCAGAGCCACAACCCAACTACGCACTACTTGGCACCAGGCTTGCCGTCACCAAGGGCGCGCTGCACCTGTGGGCATGGCCGCGAGCAGTCCTTTGGGCGTGCGCACGGGCATCTGCGCGATGTTGGCGCGGAGGTGAGGCGCAGGAAGCAGGTCCGCGTACGAGGCCATTTGCGCCTGGTTCCCCCAACACCTCCCCACGGGCTGACTGAGAAGTTGCTCGGTCACAGACTTTTCATCCCGAGCCACGACAGCGGTGGTGAAGGCCTCGGCCATGCCGCCCTGCGTGGGCCGCCCAACCGATGTCGTCAGCTCACGCAGTCCTGCGACGTGAGTCTGCCCAGGGCCGCCGCGTGTCTCCTTCTGGAGTGGGAGGCTGTCGGAATGGCTATCGACCTTCGCCTCCTGAGGCCGGCGCCTCCCTTCCTCCGTGGTCGCGGCCTAAGACGCCATTTCATTTGGTGAGTCTGCGGTGGCATATGAGGGTCGCGGCGATGGCGGTGAAGGCGAGGAAGTGTTCCGGCTTGCGTTCGTAG
>NZ_JBFBJT010000166.1:0-15045 GCF_040686175.1 Streptomyces sp. NPDC086077
TCACCCAGCAGTACGTGAAGAACTACTACCTGGCCCAGGAACAGACGGTCACCCGGAAGGTCAAGGAGTTCTTCATCTCGATCAAGCTCGATCAGGAGAAGAGCAAGAACGACATCCTGGAGGGCTACCTCAACACCAGCTACTTCGGCCGCAACGCCTACGGCATCCAGGCCGCCGCCCAGGCCTACTACGGCATGGACGCCACCGAACTGGACGCGGCCCGCGGCGCCTACCTCGCCGCGCTGCTGAACGCGCCCAGTGAGTACGACGTCGTCGCCCACCCGGAGAGCAGGCCCGCGGCCCAGGCACGCTGGAACTACGTCCTGGACGGCATGGTCAAGGAGGGCTGGCTCACCCGGTCCGAGCGCGCCGGCCTGAAATTCCCGATGCCGAAGGAGGCCACCGTCTCGACCGGGATGTCCGGGCAGCGCGGCTACGTCGTCGACGCGATCAAGCAGTACCTGGTCGAGCACGACGTCGTCGACGCGGAGTCCCTCGAGGCGGGCGGCTACCGGATCACCACCACCCTGCAGAAGCCCCGGCAGGACGCCTTCGTGAAGGCCGTCAACGACAAGCTGATGTCCAAGCTGGACAAGGAGAACCGCGAGGTCGACAACTACGTCCGCGCGGGCGGCGCCGCAGTCGACCCCAGGACGGGCAAGGTCGTCGCCATGTACGGCGGCATCGACTACGTGAAGCAGTACACCAACGGGGCCACCCGGCGGGACTTCCAGGTCGGCTCCATCTTCAAGCCACTGGTGTTCACCTCGGCCGTCGAGAACGGCTCGACCACCCAGGACGGCACCCGCATCACGCCCAACACGTTCTACGACGGCACCAACAAACGCCCGGTGCAGGGCTGGAACGGCGCCTACGCGCCGGAGAACGAGGACCAGGTGTCGTACGGCGACCTCACCGTCCGCGAGGCCACCGACAAGTCCGTGAACGCGGTGTACGCGCAGATGGCCGTCGACGTCGGCCCCGACAAGGTCATGCGGACCGCGGTCGATCTCGGCCTGCCCTCCAGCACGCCGGAGCTGGGCCCCTACCCGTCGATCGCGCTCGGTGTCGCCCAGGCGAGCGTCCTCGACATGGCGGAGGCCTACGCGACGCTCGCGAACCACGGCGAGCACGGCACGTACACCCTGATCGAGAAGATGACCCGGGGCGGCTCCGAGGTCGAGATGCCCGAGCGGCGGACCACCCAGGCCGTCAGCCGCGAGGCCGCCGACACCACGACGTCCGTCCTGCAGAGCGTCGTGGACAACGGCACCGCCACCGCCGCGCAGGCCGCCGGCCGTCCCGTGGCGGGCAAGACGGGCACCGCGGAGGAGGACCAGGCGGCCTGGTTCGCGGGCTACACCCCCGACCTGGCCACCGTCGTCGCGGTGATGGGCCAGGACCCGAAGACAGCCGCCCACAGGTCGCTGTACGGCGCGATGGGTCTGGAGCGCGTCAACGGCGGCGGGGCGCCCGCCGAGATCTGGGCCCAGTTCACCAAGGACGCCCTGGAGGGCACCCCGGTCACCGACTTCGACCTGCGGCTCCAGGAGGGCGCCGACGTGGTGTACACGCCGCCGGCCCCGCCCACCCGCGACCAGGACACCGGCGACCCGAGTCAGGAGGGCACGCCCGGCACCGGCGATCCGCAGAGCCCCGGGGCGGGCGGCGTGACCGACGGCGGGACGACCGGCGACGGCGGTACGACCACCGGAGGCACGCCCACGGACGGCGGGACGACCGGCGGGGAGGCCGACGGCGGCACCACCACGGACGGGGGCACGACCGGCGACGGCGGGACGACGGACGGCGGTCTCACCACCGGTGGCGACCCCACCACGGGCGGTACGGCCACCGGCGGCCCCACAGGGGGCACCACCGGCGGCGGGACGTCCACAGGCACGACGACGGCGGGAACGCAGGGCCCGCGCCGGACGTGAGCCCGCGCCCGGTCAGTGACCGGAGGTCGCCTTCAGGCCCACGACGGCGACCAGCAGCAGACAGACGAAGAAGATCCGGGCGGCGGTGACGGGCTCGTTCAGCACCACCATGCCGAGCACCGCCGCCCCGGCCGCACCGATCCCGACCCACACGCCGTAGGCGGTACCGATGGGCAGGGACCTCGCGGCGTACGAGAGCAGCAGCATGCTGGCCACGATGCCGGCGCCGGTGAGCAGGCTGGGGACGAGCCGGGTGAAGCCGTCGGTGTACTTCATCCCGATCGACCAGCCGACTTCGAGCAGGCCGGCGACGATCAGCAGGACCCAGGCCATGAGAGGCACCTCCGGGAGACAGGCGACTGACGGGGGTGCGTCGTCTTTGCCTTCTACCCGGTACGGCGCGTCTCGTCGGGTGCCTCTCCAAGGTAGCAAAGGGCCCGGCGCTGGGGCCGAGGGCAGAGGAAAAGGGCTGGTGACCGTGGTCACCAGCCCTTTTGGGTCGCTTGCCTACAGGTACAGCCCCGTGGAGTCCTCGGACCCCTCGAACCGGTCTGCGGCCACCGCGTGCAGGTCGCGCTCGCGCATCAGGACGTACGCGACCCCGCGCACCTCCACCTCCGCGCGGTCCTCCGGGTCGTACAGGACCCGGTCGCCGGGCTCCACGGCCCGTACGTTCTGCCCCACCGCCACGACCTCCGCCCACGCCAGCCGACGGCCCACGGCCGCCGTGGCGGGGATCAGGATGCCGCCGCCGGAACGCCTCTCGCCCTCACTGGTGTCCTGCCGCACGAGCACACGGTCGTGCAGCATCCGGATGGGCAGCTTGTCGGGATGGGTGCTGTCGTTTCTGTTGCCGCTCACGTCCTTGAACCTACCTGCATTCGGGGAATCAGTACGCCGGTGGGTCAGCGCCTGCGGCGCCGGGTGCCGAGCGCGAGCAGCCCGACGACGCCGACGGCGACCAGCGCGACGGGCAGCACGCGGGCCATCCGGGGCGAGCCCTCCTCGTCGACGAACTGCCGCCTGACGTCGCTCACCGCCCGGTTGACCTGAACGTAGGCACGTCCCAGGGTGTGATCGACATTCGACACGACCTTCGCCTTGGCGTCCCCGACGATCGTCTTCGGGTGCACCCGCACACCGATCTCGTCGAGGGTCTCGGCCAGCACTTCGCGGCGGCGCCTGATGTCCGCCTCGATCTGCGCCGGGGTTCTGGTGTCCGACGATTCCGCCACCGTACGGCCTCCGAAGTCTGCTGATGCTGTTCCGGACAGTCTGTCAGTTCCCTGGGCGGCCGCACTGTCAGGACCCCCGGTTACGCTGGATCGATGAGCGAACGACTCCAGCCCGGGGACGTGGCCCCCGCCTTCACCCTGCCCGACGCCGACGGCCGCGAGGTGTCCCTCGCGGACCACAAGGGCCGCAAGGTCATCGTCTACTTCTACCCCGCGGCACTGACGGCAGGCTGCACCAAGCAGGCCTGCGACTTCACGGACAACCTCGACGTGCTGGCCGGCGCCGGCTACGACGTCATCGGCATCTCGCCGGACAAGCCGGAGAAGCTGGCGAAGTTCCGCGAGCAGGAGTCCCTGAAGGTCACCCTGCTCGCCGACCCCGAAAAGCAGGTCCTGGAGTCCTACGGCGCCTTCGGCGAGAAGAAGCTCTACGGCAAGACGGTCGTCGGCGTCATCCGCTCCACGGTGATCGTCGACGAGGAGGGCAAGGTCGAACGCGCCCTCTACAACGTCAAGGCGACGGGCCACGTGGCAAAGATCATCAAGGATCTGGGTATCTGACCCGGCGCTCCCGCAGCTCGGCGGCCCGTACCGATGACTTCCGGTGCGGGCCGCTCCACGTCTCCGGCGTGACTGTCGGATGAGCGGTTCGTTACTCCGTGCGAGCCAGGAACGTACGACCGTGAACGGAGGCGGCTCGATGGCTGCGAGTGCGTACACCAAGGAACGGCTGGAGGAGGCGGCTCGGGGGGCGCGGACGTTGTCGGAGGCGTTGGTGTGGTTGGGGGTTGATCCCAAGAGCTCCGGGCGGGACTACATCCGGCAGCGGATGAAAAGGCTGGGGGTGGACACGTCACACTTCGAGCGGGAGGGCGTCAAGTGGACCCGGGACGTGCTTCAAGAGGCGGTCTCGGCCTCGACGAACACGTGCGAGGTACTGCGCTTTCTCGGGCTGGAGGTCGTCGGAGGGCATCACACGCACATCAGCCGGAGGATCAAGGCTTACGGCATCGACACGTCCCACTTCCAGGCGCCGTCCCGGCGCGGCAGGCCATGGCGCCCCCGAACGCCGGAGGGGCTCCTCGTCATGCAGCCGGCCGACCAGGCCCGACGCACGCCGAGCGACCGCCTCAAGTGGGCGATGACTGCCTCTGGCATGAAGGAGCGATGCGCCCTGTGCGGTACTGCGCCGCTCTGGCGGGGCAGCCCGCTCCCGCTGGAGGTCGATCACATCAGCGGGAACTGGCGCGACAATCGCATCGAGAACCTGCGGTTCCTGTGCCCCAACTGCCACTCGACGACTGACTCCTACCGAGGGCGCGGCAAGGGGCGGGCCGCGGTGTACGCCGCATGAGCAACGGGGTGCGGTACACCCGCGCGCAGCTGGCCGAGGCCGCCGCGCAATGCCATGACATCGACGAGGTCATCGCTTACTTCGGCACCGAGCCGTACGGCAACCTTCGCCGCCATATCTTCCGGCGTTTCGACCACTTCGCTATCGACGTCTCCCACATGCCACGCAGGCGGCGAGCCGCCGGCCCCCGCAAGCCGAGTGCCGACGAGTTGCGCCGGGCGGTCGCCGGAGCGGCATCCGTCGCCGACGCTCTGCGCGCACTCGGCCTGGAGCCCTACCGCAGCCAGGCGCGCTCGCTGTTCCGTCAGTGGGTGGACGACGACGGTCTCGACACCTCCCACTTCGTCGGCCAGGCGCATCAGTTAGGAAAGGCGGGGCCGACCCCGGTCAGAAGCGCCGAGGAGATCCTGGTCCGGCACGCCGGAGGGCGGCGGACACGCACGCATCTCCTGCGCCGCGCCCTGCGAGAGGTCGACGTCCCGGAGAAGTGCGCGGAGTGCGGGGTCGGTCCCGAGTGGCTCGGCAGATCCATGACCCTGGAGGTCGACCACATCAACGGGGACTGGCGTGACAACCGGCTGGAGAACCTGCGGCTGCTGTGTCCCAACTGTCACGCGGTGACCAGTACATGGTGCCGAGGAGGGGGGCGGCCGACGCTCTGACCCACATCTCCTCACCGACCTGTGGGTCGGCCCAGTACAGTAGGGCGCGGCGCGCCCGTACGCCAATGGCCGAGCGGCGATCTTTAGGTGGTCGTGTTTGTCGGTTCGAATCCGACCGGGCGCACAGGTAGGACAGGGCCCCGCACCTTCGATTCCACGGTGCGGGGCCTGTTCCATGGATCAGCCCAACAACTCCCGCACCACCGGCACCAACGCCCGGAACGCCTTCCCCCGGTGGCTGATGGCGTTCTTCTCGTCGGGGCTCAGCTCCGCGCAGGTCCGTGTCTCGCCCTCGGGCTGGAGGATCGGGTCGTAGCCGAAGCCGTGGGTGCCGGCCGGCTCGTGGCGCAGGGCGCCCGTCAGGCGGCCCTCGACCACCCGCTCCGTGCCGTCCGGCAGGGCGAGCGCCGCCGCGCAGGCGAAGTGGGCGCCGCGGTGCTCCTCGGCGATGTCGGACAGCTGGGCCAGCAGCAGTTCGAGGTTGGCGCGGTCGTCGCCGTGCCGGCCGGACCAGCGGGCCGAGAAGATGCCCGGCGCGCCGCCGAGGACGTCGACGCACAGGCCGGAGTCGTCGGCGACCGCGGGCAGGCCGGTGGCCTGCGCGAGGGCGTGGGCTTTGAGCAGGGCGTTCTCGGCGAAGGTCACGCCCGTCTCCCGGACGTCGGGGATGTCGGGGTAGGCGTCCGCGCCGACGAGATCGTGCGTCAGACCTGCGTCGGCGAGGATCGCCTTCAGCTCGGTGATCTTTCCGGGGTTGCGGGTGGCGAGGATCAAGCGGGTCATGCCCTCAGTATCCAGGCCCCGGCGTCCACGCCCCCGGTGTCCCGGCACACCCGCCACGCGCGTTACGGCGTGCAGACCTTGGTCAGCTCGCCGGCCGCGTCCGTGATCGGGCTGATGTCGGGGGTCTCGTCGCCGTTCTCCACCGACGTACGGACGTTGTCCACGGCCTGCTGGAGGTCGTCCACCGCCTTGTTGACGTCGGCGTTGTCGGTCTTGTCGCCGATCTCGCCGAGGTTCTGCTCGATGGAGTCGAGGGACTCCGCGAGCTGCGTCGGGTCGTTCGCGGCGCTTTCGACGGCCTGCTGGAGGTCCGTGACGCTGTCGGCGATGGCGTCGGCGGTCTGGACGCAGTCGAGTGCCTTGCTCACGGCGTCGCAGCCGGTGGTCAGCCCGGCGGTCAGCGCGACGGCCGCCAAGGTGGCGGCGACGGCTGCGGTACGGCGTCGGCGGCGGCTCGCGGCCATGGAACGGTCCCTCCCTCGGATCGGGCCCGACGGGCCCGGCTGGTGGCCGGGCGCACAGGGATGAGCCGTGCGCCCGTAACTCATGAGACGCGGCGACGGCCGGTACGGTTGCCCGCACCGACCACCACTTTTTGTGCGCCCTTTACCTTCCGCGCGCTGCGCGCGGCGGCCGTCCGCGTCCTACTTCTGGCCGGTCGCTTCCAGTGCGGCCCGCTGCAGCGCGGAGAGTTCCGTGCAGCCGGCCACCGCCAGGTCGAGCAGCGCGTTGAGCTCCTCCCGCGCGAACGGCTCGGCCTCCGCGGTGCCCTGGACCTCGACGAACCGTCCGTCGCCGGTGCAGACGACGTTCATGTCGGTCTCGGCGCGCACGTCCTCCTCGTAGCAGAGGTCGAGCAGCGGGACGCCACCGACGATGCCGACCGAGACAGCGCTGACGGTGCCGGTGAGGGGCTGACGGCCGGCCCGGATCAGCTTCTTGCCCTGGGCCCAGGCGACGGCGTCGGCCAGGGCGACGTACGCGCCGGTGATGGCGGCGGTGCGGGTGCCGCCGTCGGCCTGGAGGACGTCGCAGTCGAGGACGATGGTGTTCTCGCCGAGCGCCTTGTAGTCGATGACCGCGCGCAGGGAGCGGCCGATGAGGCGGGAGATCTCGTGTGTACGGCCGCCGATCCTGCCCTTGACCGACTCGCGGTCGCCCCGGGTGTTGGTGGAGCGGGGCAGCATCGCGTACTCGGCGGTGACCCAGCCCTCGCCGCTGCCCTTGCGCCAGCGCGGGACTCCCTCGGTGACGGAGGCGGTGCAGAAGACCTTGGTGTCGCCGAAGGAGACGAGGACGGAGCCCTCGGCGTGCTTGCTCCAGCCGCGTTCGATGGTGACCGGGCGGAGCTGTTCGGGGGTGCGGCCGTCGATTCGAGACATGGGTCGAGCCTAGCCTCCCGTCGTCCCTGCTCGGACCGGTATACGGAAGGGGCCCTTCCTGGTGCGGGAAGGGCCCCTCACGGAGCTGAGCCGGGGCTCACATCATGTCTTCGATGTCCGCTGCGAGCGGGTCGGCGTCGGTGCCGATGACGACCTGGATGGCGCTGCCCATCTTCACGACGCCGTGGGCGCCGGCGCCCTTGAGGGCGGCGTCGTCGACCAGCGCGGGGTCGGACACCTCGACCCGCAGCCGCGTGATGCAGCCCTCGACCTCTTCGATGTTGTCGATGCCGCCGAGCCCGGCAACGATCTTCTCAGCCTTGCTGGCCATGTCCTTCTCCCTGATGCGACCTGGTCCGAAGCGCTTTCACGCAGTAACCCACAGTTGGCCCAGCTTCGCGAGCGGTCATGGCCTGGGTACCGAATGATGGCGTCACGACAGCGGAACCTTCCGCCGACTGGTCTACACCACCTGGCGGACGCTCGCCAAACCCGGTGTCTCCGGGAGGAGTCCGATGAGTGCCGACAGCGTCGCCCGCCCCGCCCGCAGCCGCTGGAGCACCCTCTTCCAGGGCATGCAGAAGATGGGGCGCAGCCTTCAGCTTCCCATCGCCGTCCTGCCGGCCGCGGGCATCCTCAACCGGCTCGGTCAGCCGGACCTGTTCGGCGACGAGGGGCTCGGCTGGACCGATGTCTCCAAGGTCATGGCGGGCGCGGGCGGGGCGCTGCTCGACAGTGCCCTGGGGCTTCCCCTTCTCTTCTGTGTCGGTGTGGCGATCGGCATGGCGAAGAAGTCGGACGGTTCGACGGCGCTGGCGGCGGTGGCGGGGTTCCTCGTCTACTACTCGGTGCTGCGTCAGTTCCCGCAGGGGTGCGCGGCCGGGGCGCGGGTGATCGTCGCGGGCTGCCAGGCCAACGACGGGACGGTGTCGGTCTTCACGTACCAGAACCCGGGGGTCTTCGGCGGCATCGTCATGGGGCTGCTGTCCGCCTTCTTCTGGCAGCGCTACCACCGTACGAAGCTGGTGGACTGGCTCGGCTTCTTCAACGGCCGGCGGCTCGTGCCGATCATCATGGCGTTCGTGGCGATCGCGTTCGCGGCGCTGTGTCTGTGGGTCTGGCCGCCGATCGGCGCGGGGCTGGAGAGCTTCAGCGACTGGATGAGCGATCTGGGCGCGTGGGGCGCGGGCGTCTTCGGGATCGCGAACCGGGCGCTGCTCGTCGTCGGCCTGCACCAGTTCCTGAACGTGCCAATCTGGTTCCAGTTCGGCACGTACGCCGCGCCGGACGGCACGGTGGTGCACGGCGACATCAACATGTTCCTGGCGGGCGACCCGGACGCGGGCCAGTTCACCACGGGCTTCTTCCCGATCATGATGTTCGCGCTGCCCGCCGCGGCCCTCGCCATGACGCACTGCGCCAGGCCCCACCGTCGCAAGGAGGTCGGCGGCCTGATGCTGTCGGTGGCCCTGACGTCGTTCGTCACCGGCATCATCGAGCCCCTGGAGTACTCGTTCCTCTTCGTCGCCCCCGCCCTCTACGTCATCCACGCCCTTCTGACCGGTGTGTCGATGGCGGTGTCATGGGGGCTGGGCGCGAAGGACGGCTTCAGCTTCTCGGCGGGTCTGATCGACTACGTCATCAACTGGAACCTCGCGACGAAACCGTGGTTGCTGGTGCCGATCGGGCTGGCCTTCGCGGCCGTCTATTACGCGATCTTCCGGTTCGCGATCACCAGGTTCGATCTGAAGACCCCCGGACGGGAGGCGGAGGACGAGGTCGAGGACGTCACCAAGTCCTGACCCAGGCCGTGAAGTGCGGGCACTGCGGGTAGCGGCTCGGTAGCAAGAATCGCGGGTTCCTTATGCTGCCTTCATCGTGCTACAACAGGTCTACACCACTGATGGTGTAGACCACCTGGACGCCGCCGTCCCCCTTCCCTTTCCGTTGCTGGGCGGCGCCATGCCCACTGGAGGAAGTTGTGTCCACGGCCAGCGCCGCTCCCGCGGCCGAGAAGAAGAAGGGCTCCGGCACGATGGCTGTCATGCAGCGTATCGGCCGCAGCCTGATGCTGCCGGTGGCCGTGCTGCCCGCCGCCGCGCTGCTGGTCCGCTTCGGCAACGCCGACATGCTCGGCGACCCGGAGTACCCCGCCTTCCTCACGAAGATCGCGGGCTTCATGACGGCCGGCGGCAACGCCATTCTCGACAACATGGCCCTGCTCTTCGCGGTGGGCATCGCGATCGGCTTCGCGAAGAAGTCGGACGGCTCGACCGCCCTCGCGGCCGTCGTCGGCTACCTGGTCTTCAAGAACGTGCTCGGCACCTTCACCGACGGCAGCCTGCCGAAGAAGGAAGCGATCGTCGACGGCAAGATCGTCATGGTCGAGCAGGCGGTGGACGCCAAGGTGCTCGGCGGTGTGGTCATGGGCCTCGTCGTCGCGCTGCTCTACCAGCGCTTCTACCGCACCAAGCTGCCCGACTGGGCGGGCTTCTTCGGCGGCCGCCGCCTGGTCCCGATCCTGGCGGCCTTCGCGGGCCTGATCATCGGCATCGTCTTCGGCTACATCTGGCCGGTGCTCGGCACGGGTCTGCACAACTTCGGTGAGTGGCTGGTCGGCTCCGGCGCGGTCGGCGCGGGCATCTTCGGTGTCGCCAACCGCGCGCTGATCCCGATCGGCATGCACCACCTGCTGAACTCCTTCCCGTGGTTCCAGGCGGGCGAGTACGAGGGCAAGAGCGGCGACATCGCCCGCTTCCTGGCCGGTGACCCGACCGCGGGCCAGTTCATGACCGGCTTCTTCCCGATCATGATGTTCGCCCTGCCCGCCGCCTGCCTCGCGATCGTGCACTGCGCCCGCCCGGAGCGCCGCAAGGTCGTCGGCGGCATGATGTTCTCCCTCGCGCTGACCTCGTTCGTCACCGGTGTCACCGAGCCGATCGAGTTCACCTTCATGTTCATCGCGCCGGTGCTGTACGCCCTGCACGCGGTGCTGACCGGTGTGTCGATGGCGCTGACCTGGGCGCTGGGCATGAAGGACGGCTTCGGCTTCTCGGCCGGCGCGGTCGACTTCTTCCTGAACCTGGGCATCGCGACCAACCCGTGGGGCCTGGCCCTGGTGGGCCTCTGCTTCGCGGCGGTCTACTACGTGGTCTTCCGCTTCGCGATCACCAAGTTCAACCTGCCGACGCCGGGCCGCGAGTCCGACGAGGAACTGGCCGAACTGCAGAAGGCCGAGGCCAAGTAGGCCCGGTCGGTCCCGACCGCACGAAGGCCCCCGGACGGCGTCCGGGGGCCTTCGTCATGTCGTGGGCCGTGTGCGTCGCGCGGATCAGATCTCGTACGACTTCCTGGGCAGCGCCAGTTCCGCCGGACCGTCGTACACCGCGCGGGCGTCGGCGAGGTTGACCTGCGGGTCGGTCCACGGGGGGATGTGGGTGAGGAGCAGCCGGCGGGCACCTGCCCGGGCCGCCGTCTCGCCCGCCTCGCGGCCGTTGAGGTGCAGGTCGGGGATGTGCTCCTTGCCGTGCGTGAAGGCGGCCTCGCACAGGAAGAGGTCGGCGTCCCGGGCCAGTTCGTCCAGCGCGCCGCTGACACCGGTGTCGCCGGAGTAGGTCAGCGTCCGTCCGGCGTGCTCGACCCGGATGCCGTACGCCTCCACGGGGTGGGCCACCCGTTCGGTGTGCACCGTGAAGGGGCCGATGTCGAACGTGGACGGCTTGACCGTGTGGAAGTCGAAGACCTCGCTCATCGAGGAGGCCGACGGGGTGTCGGCGTAGGCGGTGGTCAGACGGTGCTCGGTGCCCTCGGGGCCGTAGACCGGGAGGGGGGCGCAGCGGCCGCCGTCGTGGCGGTAGTAGCGCGCCACGAAGTAGCCGAGCATGTCGATGCAGTGGTCGGCGTGCAGATGGCTGAGGAAGATCGCGTCGAGGTCGTAGAGACCGCAGTGGCGCTGCAACTCGCCCAGGGCGCCATTGCCCATGTCGAGGAGCAGCCGGAAGCCGTCGGCCTCGACGAGGTAGCTCGAACAGGCCGATTCCGCGGACGGGAACGACCCGGAGCAGCCGACGACGGTGAGCTTCATGAAGCAGAAACCTCCGCGGGCGGATGGGGAGTAACGGGGGTCGTGCGGTCCGTCGAGCGTAAGGCGCGAAACGTCCGGTCGCTCCTCCGCCAGGGGCCGTTGTGGGGGAACTCACCTGTGCTGTCACCGGTTCGGCTGGACGCGCGGCGCGGCGGAGGGCGCGCGTGCGGGTGCGTGCGCCGGTAACGTCATCGTATGGACACGTCCTGGTGGTTGGCACTCGCAGCGGTGGTGCTGCTCGCGCTGGTCGCCGCGCTCGTGGACGGCTGGGGGCGGCGGCGGCCCACAGGCCGTCGGACGCGGCCACCGGGTCGCGCGGAGGGACCGGCCGCCCGGCCGCGGGCGGCGGAGATCTGGTGGGCCAACGTGCCCTACGGGGACGGACCCGGTGCCAAGGACCGGCCGTGCCTGGTGCTGGCGGTGCACGGGCGGCGGGCGACGGTCGCGAAGATCACCAGCAAGTACCACGACGAGCGGGCCGGGGTGATCCCGCTGCCGCCGGGCTCGGTCGGCGACACCCAGGGCCGGACGAGCTTCCTGGAGACGGACGAACTGCGCGAGGTCGCGCTGTGGGACTTCCGGCGCCGGGTCGGGGTGGTGGACCCGGTCCTGTGGGACCAGGTCCGCCACCTGGCGACCTAGGTTCTGACGCTTGCGGGGGCGTTCCTCACGCCCAGAGCTGCCCCCGCAGGGTCTCGATCGCTTCCTCCGTCGTCGCCGCCGTGTAGACGCCCGTGGAGAGGTACTTCCAGCCGCCGTCCGCCACGACGAACACGATGTCCGCGCTCTCGCCGGCCTTCAGCGCCTTGTTGCCGACGCCGATCGCCGCGTGCAGGGCCGCGCCGGTGGAGACGCCCGCGAAGATGCCCTCCTGCTGGAGCAGTTCACGTGTGCGGGTGACCGCGTCGGCGGAGCCCACCGAGAACCGGGTGGTCAGCACGGAGGCGTCGTACAGCTCCGGTACGAAGCCCTCGTCGAGGTTGCGCAGGCCGTACACCAGGTCGTCGTAGCGCGGCTCGGCGGCGACGATCTTCACGTCCGGCCGCTGCTCGCGCAGGAAGCGGCCGACGCCCATGAGGGTGCCCGTGGTGCCGAGGCCGGCGACGAAGTGCGTGAGGGAGGGCAGGTCGGCGAGGATCTCCGGGCCGGTGGTGGCGTAGTGCGCGCCGGCGTTGTCCGGGTTGCCGTACTGGTAGAGCATCACCCACTCGGGGTGCTCGGCGGCCAGCTCCTTGGCGACGCGTACGGCGGTGTTCGAGCCGCCCGCGGCCGGTGAGGAGATGATCTCCGCGCCCCACATGCCGAGCAGGTCCCGGCGTTCCTGCGAGGTGTTCTCGGGCATCACGCACACCATGCGGTAGCCCTTGAGCTTGGCCGCCATGGCGAGGGAGATGCCGGTGTTGCCGGAGGTCGGCTCCAAAATGGTGCAGCCCGGGGTGAGCCGGCCGTCCTTCTCCGCCTGCTCGATCATGTGCAGGGCCGGGCGGTCCTTGATCGAGCCGGTCGGGTTGCGGTCCTCCAGCTTGGCCCAGATCCGGACCTCGGCGGACGGCGAGAGCCGCGGCAGGCGCACCAACGGGGTGTTGCCCACCGCGGCCAGCGGGGAGTCGTATCGCATCGCGGCCGGAGCCTCAGGCCATGCCGCCGGCCACGGCCGGCAGGATCGTGACGTTGTCGCCGTCGGTCAGCTTGGTGTTGATGCCGTCGAGGAAGCGGACGTCCTCGTCGTTCAGGTAGACGTTGACGAAGCGGCGCAGCTGGTCGCCGTCCACGATGCGGGCCTGGATGCCCGCGTGCCGGGTGTCGAGGTCGGCGAACAGGTCGGCGAGGGTGGCCCCGGTGCCGTCGACGGCCTTCTGGCCGTCGGTGTACTGGCGGAGGATGGTGGGGATGCGGACCTCGATGGCCATGGCTCAGGGCTCCTGTCGGGAGAAGTCAGGTTCGGTGGGCGCGCGGCAGCGCGGTGACAGCAGATCGTGCGTACGTCGCGCCGCGGCTCACGGCCGTACGGCGGCAGGCGTCGGCGTCAACAGATGGCGCTGGCGAGCCTGCACAGGTCGACGTGCAGCCGCGCCACGAGCAGGGCGCCCGGCGTCTTGTCGCTCACGTCGAGGAAAACCATGGGCTCATCGTATCGATTCCTGGTCCGGGTCCTGGAATGTGATCTCGGATGGTGGATGAATTCTGACCGAATCCCGGGATCAGTAGGTTTCGACGACCCTGACCTCCTCCTCCGTGACCTCGCCCTCGACGATCCGGAAGGAACGGAACTGGAAGTCGCCGAGGCCGTCGGTGTCGGCGGTGGAGACGAGGACGTAGTGGGCGCCGGGCTCGTTGGCGTAGGAGATGTCCGTGCGGGAGGGGTAGGCCTCGGTCGCCGTGTGCGAGTGGTAGATGATCACCGGATCCTCGTCACGGTCGTCCATCTCACGGTAGAGCTTGAGGAGATCACCGGAGTCGAACTCGTAGAAGGTGGGCGAGCGGGCGGCGTTCAGCATCGGGATGAAGCGCTCGGGACGCCCCTCGCCCACCGGGCCCGCGACCACGCCGCACGCCTCGTCAGGGTGGTCCTCACGCGCGTGGGCGACGATCTGGTCGTACAGGGCCTGGGTGATGGTCAGCATGCTCGTCAGGATAAGCAGAAGGCCGTCCCGTACCGAGGGGTGGTACGGGACGGCCCACATGCCGGACGCCCTGAGCGGCGGCGGCAGGGAGCACCACGAGTGCTCGCTGCCGCCGGACGTCCTCGGCGTTGGTCAGCCGACCTTCTCGAACTCCGACGTACGGCGCTCGGCGATCTGCGGGTTGCGTGCCTTGAGGATCATCCAGCCGATCCCCAGAGCGGCGGCCCAGCCGGCCATCACGTAGAGGCAGACGCGGGCGTCGGCGTCGTAGGCGATGATGCCGGTCACGAAGAGCAGGAACGCGATGGCGACGTACGAGCACTTCGCGCCACCCGGTGCCGGGAAGGAGGAGGCGGGCAGCCGGCCCGCCTCCACCGCGCGGCGGTACAGGACGTGGCTGATCAGGATCATCAGCCAGGTCCAGATGCCGGCGGCGGTGGCGATCGAGGTGACGTAGCCGAAGGCCTTCTCCGGGACGACGTAGTTCAGGACCACGCCGATGCCCATGAAGCACACGGAGACGAGGATGCCCAGGGCGGGCGTCTTGGTCGACGACAGCTTGGTGAAGGCGCGGGGGGCCTCGCCGCTCTCGGCCAGGTTCCGCAGCATGCGGCCCGTCGAGTACATGCCCGAGTTGCAGGACGACAGCGCCGCGGTGAGCACGACGAAGTTGACGATGGCCGCGCCCGCCGGGATGCCGATCTGCGCGAAGGCCTCTACGAAGGGGCTGACGCCTGGCGCGAACTCGGTCCACTTCACGACGCAGAGGATGACGGTGAGGGCACCGACGTAGAACAGGGCGATACGCCACGGCAGGGTGTTGATCGCCTTGGGGAGGGTCTTCTCGGGGTTCTCGGACTCGCCGGCCGTGACACCGACCAGCTCGACGGCGAGGTAGGCGAACATGACGCCCTGGAGGGTCATCAGGGACGAGCCGATGCCCTTGGGGAAGAAGCCGTCGAAGGCCCAGAGGTTGGAGAC
>NZ_JBFBJT010000167.1:0-15021 GCF_040686175.1 Streptomyces sp. NPDC086077
GGCGGCCCGCAGGGCGAGGTGTCCGCTGAAGCTGAGCGCGAGCATCGTGGTGTCGGAGACGCGGGCGCGGCCGGAGAGCCGGTCGAGCAGGGAGCCGAGCATGTGCCATGAGTCGGGGCCGTACGTGACTGTGTTCTCGCCGACCCCCGGCAGTTCGGTGACGACGGCGGCGAAGCCCAGCTTGCGCAGCAGCGGCAGCAGTGGAGCCCACTGCTCCTTGACGCTGACGATGCCGCCCATGACGAGCAGCAGCGGGCGCGAGGCGTCGTCGAGTCCGGCGGCCCAGCAGGCCACGGTGCCGCCGGCGTGCTCGTACTCCAGTCGCTCGATGCCGTCCTGGCCGCGGCGCCATTGGTCGAAGGTGTCCACGCAGAGCCGCTGGGCGGTCCGGCGGTCGGCGTCGCCGTGGTACGGGAAGCGGGCGAGCGCGTAGTGCCGGCAGGCGTCGAGGAGGTCGCCGCGGTCCGCGGCAGCCCGGCCCTCGGTGGTCCACACCGCGGCCCAGGAGTGCGGGTTCCCAGCGGTGTCGTTGCTGATACGGGCCAGCACGCGCGTGGCGTGCTCGGCCGTCATGCCCTGGCCTCTTGCGTGCAGGCGGGCGAATTCTTTGAGTTCTTCCAGGTGGTCCATGGTGTCGGGTCACCGTCCCCGGTCGGTTCGGGCGCCGTCGTAACGGCGCGGACCGGAGCCGTGACCCCGGTCGACTGCGATGGACGACGGCGTCGGAGCGGCCGGGGACAGCGCCGGGGCGATCCGATGCCGAGGGCTGTCGTACGGCCGCTCGCGCGACGGCCGTACGACTCGGTCGGGTTCGCGCGCGACCCGGATCCGGGTCGCCGCGAGACTGCTGAGGTGGCTCAGGCCGGGCCGGCCAGTCGGGCCTCGATCGCGTCGGCGGCCACGGCCGGACCGTTGACGGACCGCATGCGATCCCGCATGATCTGCACCCGGCCGGCCAGCGAGGCGTCACCCGTCACTTGGTCCGCGGCCTCGCGCAGGCTGCGCACCGTGACGTCCTCCCGGACCATCAGACGGCCGAGGCCCAGTTCCTGCACGCGCAGGGCGTTCGCCCGCTGCTCGTTCGTCTGCGGCACGGTCACCATGGGCACGCCGTTGTGCAGCGACTCCATGACGCTGTTCATGCCGCCGTGGTTGATGAACAGACGGGCGTGCCGCAGCACGTCGAGCTGCGGTGCGTACCGGCGTACGTCGACGTTCGCGGGCAGCGGCCCGAGCCCGGCGGGGTCGGTGTGTTCACCGACGGTGATCAGGACGTCCCACTCGGAGCCGCCGAAGGCCTCGATGGCCGTCGTGAAGAACTCCGGCCAGCCCCTGGCCGAGGTCCCGAGCGAGATCAGCACGACGGGCCGGTCGGCGGAGGCAGGCTGCCAGGTGCCCTGGTAAGGGCGTTCGGCGATGCAGGGCCCGGTGAAGACGAACCGCTCGTCGAACGTCTCGCCGGCGTACTGGAACTCACGCGGGAGGAAGATGAGGGCGAGCTTCTCGATCTCCGCCAGGAACGCCATCGGGTCGGCGGTCAGGCCGAACCGGGGGAGCGCATCCGCGAGCGCCTGCACCGCTTCGACCATCCGCGGGTCGTTCAGCTCGGCCACCGGGAACTTCTCCCGGATCGAGAAGTGTTCGTTCGCCCCGAGGACCGGATAGAGCCGGATCAGCGGAAGGTCGTGGGAGGCGGCGAGGAAACGCGCTCCCCACGCCATGAAGTCGTGGACGACGACGTCCGGCCGGTTCTCCCCGTAGAACGGCGCGACCTGTTCCACGAGGCGGAGGCCCTCGTCCAGGACCCGCAAGCCCTCGCCCGCGACCTCCTCGGGGGTGAGCGGGACGCGGTAGAAGTCGCCGAAGACCGAGTCGTACCGGACCGGTTCGGCGCCGGCGGCCTTGACGATGGGGGCGAAGTGCTCGGTCGCGGTGCAGGTGACCCGGTGCCCCCGTCTCACCAGTTCCTCGACCACGCCGATCGTGGGATTGACGTGGCCTACGGCCGGAAAGTTGAAGAAAGCGATGTGGCGTTGCACGAATGTCTCCTTCGATGCGCTGCGGCCGGGCCCTCGACCGGTTGCCGCCGAGGGGCGCCGGCGGCGGTCGTTCATTCGGGTCCAGCGGCCGCGGTGGGTGCTCCGTACGAGGCGGATCGGTTTATCTCGTCGAGGAGTTCCGCCTGCCGCAGGGTGGTGCCGGTGTCCGGGGGGACTTCGCAACGCACCGCGGCGGCGAAGGCCGCGACGGTGGCCGCTACCTGGTCGTGCGGTTCCAGCCGGATCACCTCGGACTTCCCGCCGCGGTGCAGGCCGATCACGGGGACGTGGTCGGAGGGCGGGGTGAACGCCCGGTCGACAGTGATGGTCCCCTCGCTGCCCCACAGTTCGTACGACGAACGGTAGGCGTGCTCCATACCGAAGGTGATCTGGGCCGTGACACCGACAGGAGTGCTCAGCAGGGCGGCGCCGGAGGTCTCCACCCGCCGTCCCGCACCCCGCGTGAGGCGCGCGCCCACGAGGCCTAGATCCTGGCCCAGGAAGTGCAGTGCGGCGCGCAGAGGGTAGATCCCGACGTCCGCCAGGGCCCCGCCGCCGAGTTCCCGGTCGTACCTGATGTCGTCGTCCGAAAGCGGGGGGATCGTGAACGCCGCCTGGAAGGCGCGCAGTTCGCCGATCGCCCCCTCGGCGACCAGACGCCGCACGGCGCTGTGCCGGCGGTGGTGGACGAACATGACGTTCTCCATGAGCACCAGGCCCCGGGTCGCGGCGTGCTGGAGCAGCTCCCCGGTGCGCAGGTGGTCGGTGGTCACGGGCTTCTCGGCCAGGACGTGTCTGCCCGTGTCGAGCGCCGCCTGGGTCCACTCGGCGTGCAGGGCAGCGGGCAGGGGCACGTAGACCGCCTGCACGTCGTCCAGTTCGAGGAGCTCGTCGTACCCGTGGACGGGACGGCAGCCGAAGCGCTCCGCGACCTGCCGCGCCTTGCCCGCGTCACGGCTGGCCACCGCGGCGATCTCGATGTCGGGGGAGGCCGCGAAGGCGGGAAGCATGCGGCGTACCGCGATGCCCGCGCATCCGATCACGCCCACGCGCAGCGCTCCGGTCACCGGTTCCTCACCGCCGAGGTGTTCAGGCAGGCGAGCATGGTGCGGGCCTGGACGTTGAGGTAGTGGCCGTGCCGGACCAGGGAGGTCAGCTGCCCGGGGGTGACCCAGGCGTAGCCGGGCGGAGGCTCCTGCGGGGCTTCGGCCTCGTCCGCCTCGACGACGAGGTAGCGGCTCTCGGCGTTGAGGAAGCGCCCGCCCTCCTCGGAGTGCACGGCCCCGTAGTGCACGCGGTCCGGGCCGGCGCGCAGCACCGTGTCCAGGAACAGCGGACGCTCCTTCTCGGGCAGGTGGGCGTAGTTCTCCGGCGTGTACTGCACGGTCGGGCCCAGCTCGACGGTGTCGAGGAAGCCGCCCTCGACCCGGGCGTGCGCCAGAACGTGCGGGACGCCGAAGAAGTCGCGGGTGAGGAAGGCGGTGACACCGGTCCCGACCGGTTCGAACAGCGGCTGGGTCCAGCCCGCCACCTCACGGTTTCCCGCCTGTACGGAGACGGCCACGACCTTGAAGTAGCGGCCCTCTTCGTGCTCGATCGCGCTGTCACCGTGCTTCCAGCCCGGGATGGAGGCCAGCGGGACGAGTTCGGCCCGCACGCTGTGCCGGGTGCGCTCGCCCGTGATCCATGACAGCAGGTCGGTGTCGGAGAGCAGCGCGCCGTTCGAGGCGTCCTGGAAGGGCAGGCAGGACAGCACCGTACGGGAGTCCATGTTGACCACGTTGTCCCGGTGCAGCAGTTCGTGGATCTGGCCGAGGGTGAGCCAGCAGAAGTCGTCCAGCAGTGGCACGTCGCCCAACGCCTCCACGACCATGTTGCGATTGGACTTGCGGTAGAACCACGACCCGTGCTCGGACTGGAGCACGTCGGCGACGATCCGGCCGCGGCCGGGGCCGACGAAGTACTCGATGTACTTGACGCCGGCGCCCTTGTGGGCCTTGGTGTAGTTGCTGCGGGTCGCCTGGACCGTGGGGGAGAGCTGGAGCAGGTTCGGGTTGCCCGGCTCCATCTTCGCCTGCATCAGGAAGTGCAGCACCCCGTCGAACTCCTTGACGAGGATGCCGAGGACGCCAACCTCGGGCTGCCTGATGATGGGCTGGTACCACTCGGAGGGGGGACCGTCACCGAACGGTTCTCCCTCCTCCGTGACGTGCAGGCCCTCGACGGTGAAGAACCGGCCGCTGCGGTGCACCAGGTTCCCGGTGGACGCCTCGAACGACCAGCCGTCCAGCTCCGCGAACGGTATCCGCTCCACCCGGAAGGTGTGGGTCCTGCCGCGTTCGGCCAGCCAGTCGCCGAAGTCCTCGGTGCGCAGGAGCGCGCCCCGGGTCGTGGCGGCCGACCGGGCGAGGCGCGCCGGCATGCTCTCGTTCTCACGCGTGGGTGGGATGTGGGACGGCATCGCAGGGCCTCCCGGCCTTTCTCGTGGTGCGTACGCGGCCGGATCAGGCATGGCCGGCCGCGATCAGGTCGTTCAGGACCCGGCGGTAGTAGTCCGGGCCGAAGCCCATCTCCGCCACCTTGGGGACCAGGGCGCGCAGCTTCTCCGTGGAGATGGCGTACCGGACACCGGAGTCCACGTACTCCTTGCGCGGCTCCAGCCGCAGGGCGCGCGCGAGGTGGTCGACGATGTCCTCCACCGGGACGGCGTATCCGGAGGCCACGTTGACCGTCTGGGCTCCCCGATGCGCGGCGAGCAGCCGGTCGATGATCGTCAACGTGTCGCTGACACCGATCAGGTCACGGACCGCGTTCCGGTGCATGGTCACGGCCCCTTCGCGCACCTGCCTCAGCAGCGTGGGGATGAGCTGGTGGTCCCGCCCGTGCGGACCCACCAGGTGTCCCAGCCGGAGGATGAGGTGGTCGACCCCGGAGTCGCGGAGTTGCTCCTCGAGAGCGAGTTTGTGCGCCCCGTAGGGGGTGGAGGGGGATACCGGGGTGTCCTCCCTGCCGGGGCCCTCGGCGAGCCCGTACATTCCGGTCGCGGCGGTGGAGAAGAACAGCAGGCGCAGCCCGGAGGCAGCGCACTGTTTGGTGACGTCGCGCAGCAGTGCCGCCTCTCGCGCGAAGTCCGCCCCGGAGGCGCCGCTCGTCCTTGACTCCCCTGCGGCGAGGGCCACGGTGCCCGGATGCCGGCCGGCCAGCGGACGCAGGCTCCGGGCCAGGAATCCGGTTCCCACAATGTCCATCATCGTCGTCCTGTATCTCTGGGTGGGAGGCGGGCCGTCCGGCTCAGCCGCGCTGGGCCACGAACTCTTTGACCGTGGCGGTCACGTAGTCGAGCATCTCGTCGGTCAGCCCCGGGTAGACACCGACCCAGAAGGTGTGCTCGGTGATGATGTCGCTGTTGGTGAGGTCCCCGACCACGCGGTGCGGCTGGCCGATGTAGGCCGGCTGCCGGGTGAGGTTGCCGGCGAACAGCCGCCGGGTGCCGATCTTCCGCTCCTCCAGATGGTCCACCAGCTCGGCCCGGGAGAACGGCGCCTCGGGGTCGACGGTGATGACGAAGCCGAACCAGCTCGGCTCCGACCGCGGGGTCGGCTCGGGAAGCAGCAGGCCCGGCACGCCGTCCAGGCCCTCACGCAGCCGGCGCCAGTTGCGTCGCCGCGCCTCGATGAAGCCGTCCACCTTGGCGAGCTGGGAAAGGCCCAGTGCCGCCTGGATGTCGGTGCCCTTCAGGTTGTAACCCACATGGGAGAAGATGTACTTGTGGTCGTACCCGGCGGGCAGGTTGCCCATCTGGTACTCGAACCGCTTGAAGCAGGTGTTGTTCTTGCCGGGTTCGCACCAGCAGTCCCGGCCCCAGTCGCGCAGCGACTCCACGATGCGGGCCAGGCCGAGGTCGGAGGTGAGGACGCAGCCGCCCTCGCCCATGGTGAGGTGGTGGGCGGGATAGAAGCTGACCGTGGTCAGGTCGCCGAAAGTTCCCGTGATCTGCCCGTCGTAGGTGGATCCGACCGCGTCGCAGTTGTCCTCGATGAGGAACAGGCCGTGGTCCTTGGCGAGCTGGGCCACCTCGGTGACTTCGAAGGGGTTGCCGAGCGCGTGCGCGATGATGATCGCCCGCGTCCTGGGCCCGATGGCACGCGCCACCCGGTCGGCCGTGGTGTTGTACGTGGCCAGGTCCACGTCCACGAAGACGGGGATGAGCCCGTTCTGCAGGATCGGGTTGACGGTGGTGGGGAACCCGGCCGCGACGGTGATCACCTCGTCGCCCGGCTTCAGCCGCCGCTCGCCGAGCTGATGCGAGGTCAGTGCCGAGACGGCGAGGAGGTTCGCCGACGAACCGGAGTTGGTCAGGTGGGCCTTGCGCCGCTTCAGCCGCTTGGCGAAGGCGGACTCGAACTTCCTGGAGCTGGGCCCGGCGGCGATGCGCATGGTCAGCGCGGCCTCGACGATGGCGACCCGGTCCTCCACGTCCAGCACCGCGCCGGACGGCCAGATTTCGGTCACACCGGGCACGAACTCCTGGTCGGGCGCCGTCTCACGGTGGTACCTGCGGACCTCGTCCAGCACCAGTTCCTTGTTGTCGCTCATCGTCATTTCCTTCCGTTGACGGGTGCCGGCACGGCGGCCTCGATCAGGTCACGCAGCGAGGCGTCGAGGGAGCGTCGCGGCTGCCATCCCAGGACCCGCAGCGCCCGTGACACGTCCAGCTGCTGCCACTCCACATCGGTGCGAGAGGGCTTGCCGGGCTCCGTCTCGACGACGGGGAGGTCCACGCCGCTCAGCTCGACCATGCGGTGGACCAGCGCACGCATCGAAACCGCCTCGCCGCGGCCGACGTTGACCACCTGGCCACTGACGTCCGCCTGCGGGGCGGTGGCGGCGGACCGGACGGCGTCGACGACATCGTGCACGTCCACGACGTCGCGGTGGGCGTGCAGCGGCGGGAGCCTGAGCTCGTCCGGCTCCTCGCCCCGGGACCGGGCGAGGGCGGCCTCACCGAGGTGCGCGGCGACCATGCCGAAGAGGCTGCCTGCCGGCACCCAGGCACCGATCACATTGGCGAGGCGGAGCACCACGCCGTCCACGCCGCCTTCCGCCGAGGCCCGCAGGACGGTGCGGGTGCCGAGGAGCTTGGTGCGCCCGTACGGCGTGACCGGAGCGGGCCGCTGCTCCTCGGAGGTGCCGGCGCCCGGCATACCGGCCCCGTACTCGTGGACGCTGCCGAGCTGGATCAGCCGTGGCGGGCGGGGCAGGTCGGCGAGCGACTCCGTGACCCGGGTGACCAGGTCCGCGTTGCCCGCGGTCATCTCCGCCTCGTCCGCCCGCCAGGCCCGGCCGGCGGCGTTGACCACCACGTCGGGCCGCACCGAACCGAAGAAGGCGGTCAGCTCTCGTCGTCCAGCCGTCAGCAGGTCCATCGGGACGGAGCGCGGGTTCGCCGGTCCGTCGGCCGCCGGGCTGGTCCGGGACACCAGGTGCACCAGGGCACCGCCGGCGGAGAACGCCTCGCCGATGCGGCGGCCCAGGTAGCCGGTGCCCCCGAGCACCACCACACGGAGCCCAGCCGGTCCGCCGTTCTCAGCCCTCCGCACGTTCGGCCCCGTACTTGACGGCCTTCCACCAGCCGGGGTTGTCGCGGTACCAGGCCACCGTGGCGGCCAGGCCCTCTTCGAACCCGACCTGCGGCAGGTAGCCCAGTTCCTCACGGATCTTGGACTCGTCGATGGAGTACCGCAGGTCGTGCGCCTTGCGGTCGGCGACGTGGCGGATCATCCCCGGCGCCGAACCCGTCAGTTCGAGCAGTTGCTCGGTGATGGCGCGGTTGGTCCGCTCGTTGCCGCCGCCGATGTTGTAGATCTCGCCGGCCCGTCCGCCGTTCAGCACGAGATGGATGCCGCGGCAGTGGTCGTCCGTGTGGAGCCATTCGCGGATGTTGCTCCCGTCGCCGTACAGCGGCACCTGCCGGCCTTCCAGCAGATTGGTGACGAAGAGCGGGATCAGCTTCTCGGGGTGCTGGTACGGCCCGTAGTTGTTGGAGCAGCGCGTGACGGAGAGGTTCACTCCGTGCGTGCGCCAGTAGGTGCGGGCGACCAGGTCGGAGCAGGCCTTGGAGGCCGCGTAGGGGGTGTTGGGCAGCAGCGGCCAGTCCTCGGTCCAGGAGCCCTCGGTGATCGAGCCGTACACCTCGTCGGTGGAGACGTGCACGACCCGCTCCACGCCCGTGTGCAGCACGGCGTCGAGCAGAGTCTGGGTGCCCAGGACGTTGGTGCGGAAGAACTCTCCCGCGCCCTCCAGCGAGCGGTCCACGTGGGACTCCGCGGCGAAGTGCACCACGGCGTCGTGTCCCGGCAGCAGTTCGCGCAGCAAGTCCGGGTCGCAGATGTCGCCCCGGACGAACTCCAGGCGCGGGTGCGAGGCCGGCAGGTTGGCGCGGTTGCCCGCATAGGTCAGCTTGTCCAGGGCGGTGACCTGGGCACCCTCCCACCCCGCGTACCGGTCGGCGAGGAGGTTGCGGACGAAGTTGGAGCCGATGAATCCGGCGGCCCCGGTGATCATGATCCTCATGCCGCGACTTCCACTCGGGTGTGGTCTCCGACGACCAGGCGGTAAGGGTCTGCGCTCTGCCCCGTGGTACCGACGGAGGCGGAGCGGCCGATGACGGAACTGCGCAGGCCCTGGACGCCGGTGACCGACGCCCCGTCCAGGGCGATGGAGTAGCCCAGGCGGCTGCCGGTGATGGCGCACTCGCGTCCGACGGAGGAATGCGGACCGATGTGGCTGTCCTCCACCACCGTCCCGGCACCGATGATCACCGGTCCTTCGATGCGGGAGCGCACGATCCGTGCCCCCGCCTCCACCACGACCGGTCCCGTCAGTTCGCTGGCGCCGTCGACCTCGCCGGACACCGAGTGCCGCAGGGCCGCGAGGACGTGCTCGTTGCACTCCAGGACGTCCTCGACGTTCCCGGTGTCCTTCCAGTAGCCCTCGTACCGGCCGGCCCGGACGTCCGCTCCCGCAGCCACCAGCCACTGGACCGCGTCGGTGATCTCCAGTTCGCCGCGGGCGCTGGGCTCGATGGCACGCACCGCCTCGTGGATGGCGGCGGTGAAGAAGTACACACCGATCAGAGCCAGGTCGCTGCGGGGCTGCTCCGGCTTCTCCACCAGGCGCAGCACCTCGCCGCCGGGGCGGAGTTCGGCCACGCCGAAGGCTCGCGGGTCCGCGACCTTGTGGACCACGACGTGGGCGGCCGGGCGGTGCGCCGCGAACTCCTCGGCGACACCGGTGATTCCCTCGGGCAACATGTTGTCGCCGAGGTACATCACAAAGTCGTCGTCGCCGAGGAAGTCCCGGGCGATGGAGACGGTGTGGGCGAGGCCGAGCGGGGCCTCCTGCCGGATGTACGTGAGTTGTGCCCCGAACCGCGATCCGTCCCCGAGCGCCCCCTGGATCTCGGGGGCGCGGTCGCCGACGACGACCCCGATCTCGTGCACGCCCAGGTCCAGGATGTTCCTCAGGACGTACTCCAGGACCGGCGTGTTCGCGATCGGGATGAGCTGTTTGGGCATGGAGTAGCTGAAGGGCCGTAGGCGGGTGCCCGAGCCGCCGGCCAACACCAGAGCCTTCATGGCAGGTCCTCTCGATTCATGTGGTGATGCCTCTTCGGTCTGGTGCGCGGCAGGGGTGACGGCGTCGCATCAGGCGCCCTGGAACGGGGGCAGCACGCCTGCTGCCAGGGCCTCGGCCAGCGTGGGTGCCGTCGCGTCCTTGTCCGAGAGCAGCGGGGTTCCGGCGCAGTTCCAGGGCAGGTCCAGGTCGGGGTCGAACGGATTGATGTCGATCTGTGTGCCGGGGACGTACGTGCTGGAGACGACATAGCAGATGCAGGCGTCGTCGGTGAGTGCCAGGAATCCGTGGCCGACGCCCTCCGGCACGTACACGGACCGGCCCGAGGCGGCGTCCAGTTCCGTCATCTGGTGCCTGCCGAAGGTGGGCGAACCCAGCCGCAGGTCCACGACGATGTCGCGCAGCACGCCCCGGACGCAGGTGATGAACTTGGCCTGGCCCGGGGGGATGCTGACGCTGTGGATGCCGCGCAGGGTGTGGCGTCTGGACACCGAGTAGTTGATCTGACGGGGCTGGAAGACGATCCCCGCGTGCCGCTCCAGTTCGTCGGACCGCATCGCCTCGTAGAACACGCCCCGTTCGTCGGACACGGGGTCGGGTTCGATCAGGAACGTGCCGGGGATGGTGGTTTCCTCGATGCGCACGGCTCGCCTGGCCTTTCGTGGTGCGGTCGACTCGTGCTGGGCGGACGGGGACGGCTCAGCCGCGGTGCTCCGCGGTCAGCCGCTCCAGGACCGGGATCACGTCCTTCGGCGCAGGGGCGGCCAGCATGTCCTCGTACAGGCCGCGGGCACCGAGCTGGAAGGACGGGTCCTCGAGGAGGCGGACGAGGTCCTTGTGCAGGCTGTCGACGTCGATCGCGGCCGGGTCGGCGGCCAGCCCGGCGCCGCGGCTGACGACGTACCGCGCCGTGACCATCTCGTCCCACATCGGCAGCGGCACCACGAACTGCGGCACCTTGAAGGCGACGGCGGTGGCGAAGGTCCCGCCGCCGCCGTGGTGGATGATCGCCGAGCTGGTGGGCAGTACCTGGGTGAGCGGGACGTAGTCCATGGCCCGGACGTTGTCCGGCAGCGTGCCCACGGCGCTGAGCTGCTCGCTGTTCAGTGTCGCGACCAGTTCCAGGTCCAGACCGGACACGGAGTCGAAGAACTCGCGCATCGGGAAGCCGCTGTGCCGGCCGGCGAGCAGCCGGCGGCTCACTCCCAGCGTGAGCACGGCCCGGGGCCGTTCCGGCCGGGCGTGGAGCCATTGGGGGAGCGCCGCGGCCCCGTTGTAGGGGATGCGGCGGACCGGGACGTACGTCAGGTCCAGCGGATGGCGCATCCGCGACTGGGTCAGGTCCAGGGTCCACTGGCCGACCAGCGTCTCCTCCGTGAAGTCGAGCCCGTAGCGCTCCAGCACCGGGCCCAGCCACGGCATCCACGGGTCCTCGGTCGGGCCGGAGGCGGGATCGGCCAGTTCCTGCCGCGTCCGGGCGCGGATCAGGCCGATGTTGTCCATGCCGAACAGCAGTCGCGCGTGGGCGGCGCCACAGACCTGGGCGGCCACCGCTCCGGTCGGCGCCAGCGGGTCCCACAGCACCAGGTCCGGGCGCCAGGCCTCGGCGAACTCCACCAGCGTGTCGAGGATCGGCCGACGCCCGCCTTCGGCCGAGGGCGGCGGGTAGTAGGCGTGGAACATGCCCGCGAGCACGGCCCTGGCCGTGCGCCAGGCGTTGTCGTCGTCCGGGTCGAGCGCCAGGGTGGGCCGGTCGGGGCCGGCGGCGGCGATCAGAGGTCCCAGCGAGGCGGTGAGCTCCTCCTTGCCGCCGAGAGACACCCCGGTGAGGCCGGCCGAGGTGATGTTCGCGATCACCTTCGGGTCGACAACGCCCTCCGGGCTCGCCACGACGACCTCGTGTCCGGCGCTCTGCAGCGCCCAGGCCAGGGGGATGGCCGGATACAGATGTGCCGATGTCGGAAAGATGGTGAAGAGAACGCGCATCGTTGACCTCTCCGATTCTGCCGGCCCCGCGCCGACGGGTGCTGTCCGCTCGGCATCCTGTGAGGGGGCTCTAAAGAGCCGCTTGTGCATCGGTTCGCCGAACCGGTGCAGGGAGGCCGGGGCCCGGGTAGGGCACTGCCGGGGCGCGCTGTCGAGCGAGCCCGCCCGGTACAACCAGTCGGCCCGGTACGCCAGTTGAAGAGGACGGGCCCGCGGAGAAAGGGGAGGGAAAAGGTGAGCGGGTTTCAACTCTTAGCCGTGGAGCGCTTGTTCCTTAAATTTCGCTTCGGTGACCCTGTCTGCCGCTCAGCCTTTACGACGTTGAATTATCATCCCGGCAGGATGGGCAGAGAGCTGTGAAAGGCCGTCGAATGATGGACAGCAGCGACCGTTCCGAAACCGCGGACGAGTCGAGGGGCCACAGACCCGAGGCGGTAGCCCCGCCCAGACCAGTCAACCGGTTTTCCGCCCCGAGAATCGCACGTACCTCGCTTGTCGCCGTACTGCTGGGCCATGCGCTTCTCACCGTCACCAACATCCTGACCACCGAGCTCTCCGCCGCGGCCGAGGCGCTTGGTCTGATCCTCGTGCCTCCGATCCTCGTTCTTCAGTTCTTCCATTGCCTCCCGCGTTCAGGCCGCCGATCTCTTCCCCTCACATGCCTGACATTGACCGTCCAGGGGCTTTTGACGTTTCTGCCGCTCCTGATCTTCCAGGCCTTCTGGCAGACCATGGCCGGCTATCTCGCCGGCTCGCTCCTGCTGCTGCTGCCACCGCGCGCCGCCTGGCCCCTGTACACCGCCCTGGTGCTGGGCATGCCGGCCGCACCGCTCCTGTACGGCCGCAGTCTCGTCGAGAGCGCCGAGCTCGGCCTGACCACACTGCTGACCGGGCTCGTGATGTACACGCTGACCCGGTTGTCGCAGCTGATCAGTCTGCTGCACACGACCCGCGGCGAACTCGCCCGCCAGGCGGTCACCGGGGAACGGCTCCGTTTCGCCCGGGACCTGCACGACCTGCTCGGTTTCAGCCTCTCCGCCATCACGCTGAAGAGCGAACTCGTCCACCAGCTCATTCCGACCCAGCCCGGCCGGGCCCTGAAGGAGGTCGACGAGATCCTCACCATCGCGGGGCAGTCCCTGACGGATGTACGCAAAGCCGCGAGCGGATACCGTTCCATCTCCCTCCGGCACGAGATCAAGACGGCCCAGTCGATGCTGCATGCCGCGGGCGTGCAGGTGCACTCGGAATTGTCGCTCGGTTCACTCGCGCCCCACATCGACACGGTGTTCGCCGTCACGCTGCGCGAAGCCATGACCAACCTGCTGCGGCACAGCAACGCCACCCACTGCCGCATCGAGGCCGCCCAGCACGACGGCTGGGTCCGGCTCGTGGTCGAGAACGACGGTGTCGACCCCGCCTACCACAACGCGGCGCCGCACAGCGGCAACGGACTCGGCAACCTCCGCACTCGCATGTCCGCGCTGGGCGGACGCCTGGAATCCGGGCGCACGGAGGACGGCCGGTTCCGGCTCACCGCGGAAGCGCCCGTCAAGGCGGCGGAGAAGGCACCGGCGGACCTGTACGAGACATGGTTCCCGCCCAACGGAACCGCTGCCTGAACGCACATCGAGCACACGTACGGACCCGATACCTCGCCACACTGCGGTCCCTCGCGGACAGCAGACGGGAGTGCTGTGATACGGATACTGATCGCCGAGGACGTCAACATGGTCCGTGGCGCGCTGGCCGCCCTCTTGAACATCCAGGACGACCTCGAAGTGGTCTGCGAGGTGGCCCGCGGCGACGAAGTCGTCGACATGGCGCTCAAGCACCGGCCCGACGTCGCCATTGTCGACATCGACCTGCCCGGTATCGACGGGCTGGCGGCAGCCGCCCAGCTGGGCCGGCGACTTCCTCAGTGCCGGGTCCTCATCCTCACCAGCCTGGGCCGCCCCGGCACCCTGCGCCGGGCTCTGGAGGCCCGGGTCTCCGGCTATCTGCTCAAGGACGCCCCGTCCAGCGAACTCGCCGCCGCCGTACGGCGGGTGGCGGCGGGGCACCGGGCCGTGGACCCGGAACTGGCGCTGGCCGCCTGGGGCGAGTCCGAGAGCCCGCTCACCGACCGGGAGACCCAGGTGCTGCGGCTGGCGGCGGAGGGCGCGGAGGCCGCCGACATCGCCTCCGTGCTGCGGCTGTCGGCGGGGACGGTGCGCAACTACCTCACCGCCGTCGTCACCAAGCTCAACGCGCGCAACCGCATCGACGCCATCCGCATCGCCAGGGACGCGGACTGGCTGCCGTGAGCTCTTCGCCGGTGGCCGGCCGGGCCGCGACCCGCCCGGCTTTGGCCGGTCACAAGGGGCGCTCACTACCGTGCGGCGGCAGGTAGCCAGCTGCCTCGACGGGAAGGAGCGGCGGTGGCCGTTGACACGCAGTGTGCGAGTGACCCGAGCGCCTCGGGGGACACGGACGCGAGGAACCCTACGGCTCATGAGGTGCGTCGTGCCGACCGGGTGGTCATCAGGTTCGCGGGGGACTCGGGTGACGGTATGCAGCTCACCGGTGACCGTTTCACCTCGGAGACCGCGTCGTTCGGCAACGACCTGTCGACGTTGCCGAACTTCCCTGCCGAGATCCGGGCGCCTGCCGGGACGCTGCCGGGTGTCTCCTCGTTCCAGCTGCACTTCGCCGACCACGACATCCTCACCCCGGGCGACGCGCCGAACGTCCTGGTGGCGATGAACCCGGCGGCGCTGAAGGCGAACGTGGGTGATCTGCCGCGCGGGGCGGAGATCATCGTCAACACGGACGAGTTCACAAAGCGGGCGATGCAGAAGGTCGGCTACGGGACGAACCCGCTGGAGGACGGTTCGCTCGACGGCTACCAGTTGCATCCGGTGCCGCTGACCACGCTCACGGTGGAGGCGCTGAAGGACTTCGACCTGTCGCGCAAGGAGGCCGAGCGCAGCAAGAACATGTTCGCGCTGGGTCTGCTGTCGTGGATGTATCACCGGCCGACGGAGGGCACGGAGCGGTTCCTGCGGTCGAAGTTCGCGAAGAAGCCGGACATCGCGGCGGCGAACATCGCGGCGTTCAGGGCGGGCTGGAACTTCGGGGAGACCACGGAGGACTTCGCGGTCTCCTACGAGGTCGAGCCGGCGGCGAAGGCGTTCCCGGTGGGCACGTACCGCAACATCTCCGGGAACCTGGCGCTGGCCTACGGTCTGATCGCGGCGTCCCGGCAGGCGGATCTGCCGCTGTTCCTGGGCTCGTACCCCATCACGCCGGCCTCGGACATCCTGCACGAGCTGAGCCGGCACAAGAACTTCGGCGTGCGCACGTTCCAGGCCGAGGACGA
>NZ_JBFBJT010000168.1:0-14708 GCF_040686175.1 Streptomyces sp. NPDC086077
CAACCGCATCAACGTCATCAACCAGCAGCCCGCCGGCAGCTACCAGCCCGGCCAGTTCGGCTGAGCACACCGTCCGTCTCCCCGTCACCCCGACCGCCCCACCCGGTCCGGGCTGCACCGTCGTGGCTGACAGCCGTCCGGCTCGGCCCTCCGTACGCTTTTCGAGGACTGTGACGGCGTCCTCGGTCCGGCCGGCGTCCGAGGTGGCCCAGGCTCTCCTGGGCGCGGCGCCGGTCGGCGTACATCGTGCGCGGGACGCCGCCTCCGGCAAGAACCCGGAGGCCGGGCGGGCCCGTTCAGTGGTGGTGGCCGTGCCGCCCGAGCGTCTCCACGGGAGTCGCTCCGGGACGGATCCACTGCGGCACGGGGCGGCTGGTCGGGCCCCAGGTGGCGTTGCCGTCCGCGTCCGAGCGCCAGGACCAGCACGGGCCGCGTCCCGCGGGCCGGCCCCTCGGGGTTGTCCTCCCAGGCCTCGCCGCGGCCGCAGGGCGTCATGTCGAGCAGGCCGCCCAGGCCGAAACTCATCGCGACGGACGGCGCCCCGCCCGAAACCACCGGCGACCATGGCATCCGCCCCGACGAGCGACCTGGTGGATTTCGCGAGAGCCTGGGATCGGGACCAGGCCCGACGCCGGCGACGGGCCATTGCAAGCGCTGACAAGAGCGGCGACGCACATCCAGCACACACCCGCACCTAACGTGGAAGGCGGGCCGCGATGACCGAAGCGGATACGGGCGCCACGGGGCGGAGCCAGGTCGATCCGAGCCCCCTCTCGGCGGTCAGGCTGAGCGTCAACGACGAGGCGCGGCAACTGGAGGTGGATCCGCGCACCACGTTGCTCGACGCGCTACGCGAACATCTTCACCTGAGCGGGACCAAGAAGGGGTGTGACCACGGGCAGTGCGGTGCCTGCACCGTGCTGATCAACGGCCGGCGCGTCAACTCCTGCCTGACGCTCGCCGTCATGCACGAGGACGACGAGATCGTCACCGTCGAAGGCCTGGGCGATCCCGGCGCCATGCACCCCATGCAGCGCGCCTTCGTCGAGAACGACGGCTTCCAGTGCGGCTACTGCACGCCGGGCCAGATCTGCTCGGCCGTCGGCATGCTCGCCGAGGTGGAGGCGGGCTGGCCCAGCCATGCCACCGCCGACGTGGGCTCGCCGGACGTCGCGTTGACCGACGAGGAGATCCGCGAGCGGATGAGCGGCAACATCTGCCGGTGCGCCGCCTATCCGAACATCGTCGCGGCCATCCGCAGCACGGCGGGAGGTGGGCCGCAATGAGGTCGTTCACCTACGAGCGCGCGACGGACGTGCCGTCCGCGGTCGCCGCGGTGTCCGGCAACGGCGCCAAGTACATCAGCGGCGGCACCAACCTGCTCGACCTGATGAAGCTCGGCATCGAGACACCCAGTCACCTGGTCGACATCAGCCGGCTTCCGCTGCGGGACATCGAGGAACTCCCGGACGGTACTTTGCACATCGGCTCCCAGGCCGTCAACTCCGTGGTGGCCGGCGACCCTCGTGTGCGCGCCCGCTGGCCGATGGTTTCGGAGGCGTTGGTGGCCGGCGCTTCGGGGCAGTTGCGCAACAAGGCGTCCACCGGCGGGAATCTGCTGCAGCGCACCCGCTGCGCGTTCTTCTACGACACCGCCGCGGGCTGCAACAAACGTGACCCCGGATCCGGATGCTCCGCGATCGGCGGGTTCAACCGCATACACGCGATCCTCGGCGCCAGCGACTCCTGCATCGCCACCCATCCGTCGGACATGGCCGTCGCGATGACCGCGCTGGACGCGGAGGTCGAACTGGTCGACGCCGAGCAGACGGTGCGCCGTGTCGCCCTCTCCGACTTCTACCGGCTGCCGGGCGACACACCACACATCGAGAACGAGCTGAGGCCGGGCGAGATGATCACGGCTGTCGTCCTGCCCCCGCCCCCGCCGGGCCGGCAGAAGTACCGCAAGGTGCGCGACCGGGCGTCGTACGAGTTCGCGCTGGTGTCCGTCGCGGCCCTCGTCTCGACCACCGACGAAGGAATGATCAGTGAGGTGCGTGTGGCGTTCGGCGGCGTGGCGCACAAACCGTGGCGCTCCGTCGAGGCGGAGGCCGCGCTGATCGGCCGTCCGGCAGCGATGGCGACGTATCGCGCCGCGGCCGAGGAGGCCATGCGAGACGCGGTCGGGCAGGGACACAACGACTTCAAGATCGACCTGGCCAGGCGCACACTGTGCCGCACGCTGGCGCAGGTGGCCGGGGCGAGCTGAGGAGGCGACATGATCGGGCATGCCGTGCACCGCGTCGACGGCCCGCTGAAGGCCACCGGTCGGGCGACCTACGCCTACGAGCACTGGGAGACCGGTCAACCGCTCTACGGTTTCATCGTCGGCGCGACGATCGGCAAGGGCCGCATCAGCCGGATCGACACCGAGGAAGCCGAGCGCGCACCGGGTGTGCAGTGGGTGATGACGTATCTCAACGCCCCCGAGCAGGGGCCGCGGGACGAGTCGATCCCGTTCGAGTACTGGCGCGCCCAGCCGGAGATGACCGACGCCGACGTCCACTACTTCGGACAGCCGGTGGCGCTCGTCGTCGCGGCGACCTTCGAACAGGCCCGGGCCGCGGCCGATCTCGTCGATGTCACCTACAGCACCGGGCGGGGTCGTTTCGACTTCGGCGAGTTCGAGGACGACGTGTACATCCCCAAGGTGGTGAACGCGGGGCTGCCCACGGACACCGCGGTGGGCGACTTCGACACCGGGTACGCCGCTGCGGAGATCCAGATCGACCAGCAGTACACGACGCCGTACGAGTTCTCGCTGCCGATCGAGCCCAACTCGTGCATGGCGGCTCCTGACGGCGAGGACCTGGTCGTCTACGTCAGCTCCCAGATCGTCGACGCGGCGCAGGCCTCGGTCGCCGCCACGCTGCGGATGGACCCGGCGCGCGTGCACGTCGTCACGCCGTTCGTCGGCGGGGGGTTCGGTTCCAAGCTGGGCATCCATTCCGAGACGATCCTCGCGGCGATGGCCGCCCGCGAACTGGGCCGCGCGGTCAAGATCGCGATGACTCGTCAGCAGGTGTTCCAGCTCGTCGGCATGCGCCCCACATCGAGCCAGCGGGTACGGCTGGGCGCGGAGCGCGACGGACGGCTCACGGCGATCGCCCACGACGTCACCATGCACACCAACCCGGACATCGAGTACGCCGAGCAGACGGCTGCCACCACCCGCAGCCTCTACGCCGCGCCGCACCGGCTGACCAGCCACCGCCTGGCGGCACTTGACCTGCCGCGTGGCACGGACGTCCGGGCGCCGGGCGAGGCGCCGGGCATGCTGGCCGTCGAGTCGGCGATGGACGAGTTGGCCCACACGCTCGGGATGGATCCGGTCGAGCTGCGGATCCGCAACGAGCCGACCGTCGATCCCGAGCGGGACGTGCCGTACAGCGACCGGCATCTGGTCGCGTGCATGCGCGAGGGTGCGCGCCGGTTCGGCTGGGAGAACCGGCCGGACACCCCGGCGAGTCGCCGCGAGGGACGCTGGCTGATCGGGTACGGCATGTCGGCCGCGATCCGGGGACACTTCCAGGGGCCGACGACCGTGCGCGTACGGGTGGGTGCCGACGGCAAGGCGGTCGTCCTCACGGACATGACCGACATCGGGACTGGCACGTACACCATCCTGACCCAGGTGGCCGCCGAAGGGCTCGGACTGCCGCTGGAACGGGTGCGGGTGGAACTCGGGCGCTCCGACTTCCCCACCAGCTGGGGGTCCGGAGGCTCGTGGGGTGCCACCAACTCGTGCTCCGCGGCGGACCGGGCGTGCGCGGCACTGCGCACGAAGCTGGTGGAGGCGGCCTGCGGTGACGAGCGTTCCCCCCTGCACGGCCTGGATGCGGCCGGCGCCGAGTTCCAGGAGGGCAGCGTGCGCATCGGCGGCGCCTCCGACGAGCTGAGCGACATCGTCGCGCGCAGCCATCCAGAAGGGATGGAGGCGGAGGGGCAGATCCGCTTCATGGGCGACGAGCCGAACTACACGGAGTACTCCATCAACACCTACGGTGCGCATTTCGCCGAGGTGGGCGTCGACGCGGACACCGCCGAGATCCGACTGCGGCGCATGCTCGGTGTGTTCTCGGTGGGCCGCGTGTTCAACCCGATAACGACCCGCTCGCAGCTGATCGGCGGCATGATCTGGGGAGTCGGCGCGGCCCTTGAGGAAGAGGCCGTCGTGGACCCGCGATCCGGCGCCTTCGTCAACCGCGACTTCGCCGGCTACCTGGTGCCGGTCCACGCCGACATCCCCGCCGTCGACGCCGTGGTCCTCGACGGGTACGACGACAAGGCCAACCCGCTGGGCGCGAAGGGCGTCGGTGAGGTGGGCATCTGCGGCGCCGGTGCGTCGGTCGTGAACGCGGTGTTCAACGCCACCGGGATCCGCGTACGCGACTTCCCGATCACCATCGAGAAGATACTGCCTGGTCTGCCGCTGCTGGAGGCCTGACACCGGGCCCGAGTGGCCCGCCGTCGACCAAGCCCCCTATTTCCGTGCGGACTTGGGATTCTTGCTGTCCGGATCGCGGTCACCGTCGGATTGATCGGGGCACGACGTTCAGTGGCCGGGCTCGCGCGGGTCGGCGGGAGCCCGGCCATCGGCCTGCCTGACACGCCCGACAGCCGGCGTACCGCGACGGCCGACGCCCACCTCCCGAAGACTGGCGTGGGCGCCCGGCTCGTCTCGTCGGCCTCTCCGAGCAGGGCCGATGTGGCATTCCGCACACTCGATTCCTGCTAGCGGTAGGTGAGAACCACCGCTGGCTGCAAAGACACCACTCCCTGTGGGCGCAAAGCTGGAAGCAGTTCGGTTGCCGCCCGCGGAGGCGGAGAAGTTGCCGCCGCAGGTTCGAGCGACCCGCAGCAGAATATTCCGTTTCTGGAAGGACACATCATGAACGCAAAGGCATCCAAGATCGCGCGCCTGGCTTCCGTTCCTGTCGCCGTGGCAGCCCTGAGCTTCGCGGGGGTCGGCGCCGCCAGTGCCGCCACCGCCCCCTCGGAGGCGCACAGCGGTTCCGTCAGCACGAGCCACTTCAACGCTCGAGGTCTCGACAGTCGTCACTTCCACGACGACGGCGACGGCAACTGGTGGAACAGCGGCTACGACCGAGGCTACGACAACGACCACGGTGGCTACGGCCATGACAACGGCTACGGCGGTCACGGCGGCTACGGCGGTCATGGCGGAGGTCACGGCGGAGGTCACGGCGGCGGAGGCCACGGCGGCGGAGGCCACGGCGGCGGTCACGGCGGCGGAGGCCACGGCGGCGGTCACGGCGGCGGAGGTCACGGCGGCGGAGGCCACTGAGCAGCACAAAGGGCGGGTGAACGTCCCGCTCTCGACTCAGGGCTGGTCGGTCGAACCGACCAGCCCTGAGTCGTGCCTCGATGCGGCATCGCCCGCGCTCGCCGCGTGCTCACCCCCCGCGCCTCGCCGACAATGTGGGTATGACGCCAGGAACCATCAGCACTGGGGACGGGCCCGGCGACGAGGGACCGGCTGTGGCGGATCTGCGCGTCGTCCTCGCCGACGACGACGTTCTGCTGCGCGAAGGGCTGGCCAGCCTGCTGCAGCGGTCCGGCTGCGCGGTGGTGGGTCAGGCCGCCGACGCGGCGCAGTTGCTGGACGTGGTCCGGCAGGTGACGCCGGAACTGGTGGTGGTGGACATCCGGATGCCGCCGGGGCAGAGCACAGAAGGGCTGGAGGCGGCACGCACCATCCGGCAGGAGTACCCGACCATGGGCATTCTCGTCCTGTCGGCGCACGCCGAGGTGGAGCACGCGATGGAGTTGCTGGCCAGTGGCCGCAGCATCGGCTATCTGCTCAAGAGCCGCGTGCGTGACGTGCGGGAGTTCCTCGAGGCACTGCAGCGGATCGCCAGGGGCGGTTCGGTGGTGGACCCGGCGCTGGTGCAGGAACTGGTGTCCGTCCGTCGCAGGGCGGATCCTCTGGACGTGCTCAGTGCGCGGGAGCGCGAGGTGCTGGAGCTCATGGCGGAGGGCCGGTCCAACGCCGGGATCGGCCGGCGGCTCTGGGTCACCGAAGGCACGGTGGAGAAGCACGTGCGGAGCATTCTGGCCAAACTGAACCTGCCGGAGACCGACGACGACCACCGCCGTGTCCGGGCAGTGATCACCTTCCTGGAGGCCCGTTGACCGGGCCGCGCCGGTAGCTCTCGCCCGCGCCGGCGAGCAGGGCACCGATGGCGTCGCCCGACAGTGCCGTCTTGCTGAGGAAGCCCACCGCGGGGCTGGCCTCGATCAAATCGGCGTAGTCGTCCTCGGCGTGGCTGGAGATCAGGATCACCAGGAGGGCCGCCGGATCGGCCTCACCCCGCAGGCGGACGGCCAGGTCGAAGCCGCACTCGGAGCCGAGGTTGATGTCCACCAGCGCCACGTCCGGCCTGAGCTGCTCGGCGAGCCGCAGCGCCTGGGCGCTGTCGGATGCCACGCCCACAACGGCCACTCCCTGGCGCTCGAGCAGGCAGCGAGCCGCACTCAGGAAGTAGTCGTTGTCATCGACGATCAGACAGCGGAGCATGCCTCCAGAATCCCAGGGCGGCACCTCGGTGGCATCCCTGCTAGCGGTATTCGCAGCCGTTTGCGCCGCATTCGGGTCCGCCGCCGGCCAACGCGTCCACCATCCCCCGTGCACTGCCGTCCAGCTGCGGTTCTGCCATTCATTCCCGCTGACCGGTACAGACGTTGGGCGCTGGCTTGGAAGACACACACGGGTACCGGAGCCGAACATGGGAATAACTGGCACGGACGGCACTCCGAGCTCGGCGGCGCCGTCGAGGAAGGAGGTGATGGCAGTGACGCACGACCACAGCGCGAAGAAGTCGGCCCGTCCCTGGGCCCTGGCGCACCTTCCGGAAGCCGCCGGGGAAGCGCGTACGATCGCTCAGGAGCTGTTGAGCGGGTGGGGGGTCGCCGGCGAGGTCGCGGACTCGGTCCTGCTGACCGTCTCGGAACTGGTCGCCAACGCCGTACAGCACGCGCAACCGCCGCTGTGCATGGGGCTGGGTTGTAACCACGACACCGGGCACGTGCACGTGGAGGTTTCCGACGGAGGTCCTGCCTCCGACGACTGGGCAGCCGGTCTCGCCGACGACGAACACGGCCGAGGACTGATGATCATCGATCAGCTCGCCGCGGCCCACGGCGATCGCCGGGAAGCGGGCCGCGCCGTCCACTGGGCGGACATCGCCTACGCACTGTGACGCGACCGGGCCGCCTCGTCGCAGGCCACCCCAAGCGCCCCTCCCGCTGTTCGATCACAGCCCCGGCAAGAATGCCCTTATATGTCATACTTTGGGTAATTACGTCAATTCTTGGTCGGCCAGGGAAGCGATGGGATGGGACGGCGTCGGATCCGCTCGCTGGGTCTGCGGTGGTGGAACCGGCTGTTCGCCAGCGTGACCATGGTGGCCGCGATGACAGGCCTCATCGCACTACTGAGGCCACACACTGCTTCGCTGCACCTTTCGGTGCTCTATCTGCTCGTGGTCCTTCCCGTCGCCGTGGTCTGGGGGACGCGACTGGCGCTGATCACATCGGTGCTGTGCGTCGTTGTCTACGGGTACCTGTTCGTACCACCGTTCCAGGCGTACCCGATCGCGAATTCCGAGGACATCGTCGCCCTGATCGTCTTCGTCCTCACCGCGTTGGTCGTGGGGCAGCTGGCGGCCCGGTTGCGCAGAGCGGTGCGGTCGGCGGAACGCCTGACGCGGGAGCACGTCGCGTTGCGCCAGGTCGCGACACTGGTCGCCCGTTCGGGTCCGCCCTCGGAAGTCTTCGAGGCCGTCACACGCGAGGTGGGTCTGCTCTGCGGCGCCGACGTGGCCCGCATGGAGCGCTACGAGCCGGACGGAACCGTCACCGGCGTCGCCGCCTGGAGCCGGAGCAGGCAATCCGACCTTCTGCGCGTGGGCACCCGATTCGACCTGAGCGGGCTGAGCGTCGCCCGCGATGTGCGGCGCAGCGGTCGGCCGGTGCGGATCGAGAGCTTCGCGGACGCGACGGGGCCGATCGCACAGGAGTCCCGCGCCATGGGCATCCGCTCTTCGGTCGGCTGCCCGGTCACCGTGGGCGGACGTCTGTGGGGGGTGATCGCCGCCTCCACGAGGGACAAGCCCTTCCCCGGGGACACGGAGGCGAAGATCGCCAGCTTCACCGAGCTCGTCGCCACCGCCGTGGAGAACGCCGAGGCCCGTGCCGAGCTGTCGGCCTCACGCGCCCGCATCGTCAACGCCGCTGACGAGGCGCGCCGGCGAATCGAGCGCGACCTCCACGACGGCGTCCAGCAACGGCTGGTGTCGCTGGTGCTGCTCGTCGGTTCGACGCAGGAGATGGTGCCGCCGGGGATGGACGATCTCAGGACGCGGCTCCATGAAGTGGGCGACGGCCTGACGGATGCGTCGGAGGAGCTGCGCGAGATGGCACGGGGCATCCATCCTTCGGTCCTCGCGACGGGCGGTCTCGTCTCCGCGCTCAAGGCACTTGCCCGCCGCTGCCCCATACCGGTCGATCTCGCGGTCCACACCGGGGGAAGCCTGCCCAAGCAGGTCCAGGTGAGCGGCTACTACGTCATCTCGGAGGCGCTGACCAACGTGGTCAAGCATGCGCGCGCCACGGCCGTCACGGTCACCGTCGTGGAGGACGACACGGTGCTGCACCTGGCAGTCCGCGACGACGGTGTCGGGGGTGCCGACTTCGGCGCGGGTACGGGCCTCGTCGGACTCAAGGACCGTGTGGAGGCGCTCGGCGGCCGCATCAGCGTCGACAGTCCGCGCTCGGCGGGCACCACTCTGCGTGTCGAACTGCCACTCACGTACCGGGACCGGGACACCTCGGATCTGTCACGAGGCCCGGCGTTGAGCGCGCCCGGCCCGTCCGGCCGCATCCTGAGGAGCAGCCCGCAAACCCGCTCCTTGCCACCGTGATCGACAGGCCTGAGCCCGGCTCGGGACCGACCGGCGACGCGAGGCGTACGCCTCTTCCACCACCCTGGCCGAACTTGCCGGCCGTCAGGGCCGAACCGGCGCCTGGCTCGCCCTGAGGTGTTCGATGCCGGTGTCGAGTGCCGCCTTGAGGTGGGTCGAGTCGCCCGTGGCCATCATGATGGACACCCCTCCCTGGATACCGGCCAGCAGCGCGGCGGCCGACCGGTCCACGTCGAGGGCGGGCGACACCACGCCGTTCGCCTGCATGGCGCGCATGCCGCGGGCGAGTTTCCGCTGCCACTGGCGCATGAGCTCGGTGACGATCGCCCGGGCGCCGGGGCGGGAACGCCCGACCTGCAGGAACAGTGAGCCCAGGGGGCAGTGGTCGCCCTGTCGTTCATAGCGTTCCACCACCAAGTCCCGCCACTGCTGCCAGGACTCCCAGGAGTCCAGCCGCCCGAGATGGGGCTGCTGCTCCTCCAGGACACGGTCGGCCTCGAACTGGGCGACCGCCAGCAGCAGCTCGTCCTTGCCCTCGGGGAAGTAGTGGAAGAGCTGGCTCTTGCTCGTGCCGGTCCGGCCGCGGATGTCGTCGAGCGTCGTGCAGGCGACGCCCTGCTCGCGCAGGACCTCGGCAGCCCCCTCGATGATGCGGGCCCGGGTGGCCCGTCCCTTCGCAGTCGGCGCGTGCGGCATCTCGCTCCCTCTCGCCTGCCTCGCTGGACCAGCAGGTCCACTCTACGTCCACGCGCCCGGACACCCGCTGGACACCATCCCGCACCTTTGGACTTGCCGGTCCATTTTTGGCGAGGCACCGTGGTCGGCAGGTTTCTGGAGCACGAAGGAGATGGGCGTCATGAGCGAGCGGCTGAGGGACAAGACAGCACTGGTCACGGGATCGACCAGCAACATCGGACTGGCGATCGCCGAAGCGTTCGCCGCAGAAGGGGCCCACGTCGTCGTGTCCGGGCGGAATCAGGAACGAGGGGCTCAGGCAGCCGACAAGATCCGCGCAGCCGGTGGCCGCGCGGACTTCCTGGTGGCGGACCTCGACGGCAGCAAGCAGGCCTCCCAGGACCTCGCCGACCGAGCCCGCGAAATCCTGGGCGGGCGGATCGACATCCTGGTGAACAACGCCGGCATCTATCCGGCACCGGGCACCGTCGCCACCGACGAGAAGACCTTCGACGAGGTCTACGCGGTCAACGTGAAGGCACCGTTCTTCCTCACCGCCGCCGTCGTCCCGGCCATGCAGGAGGCCGGTAGCGGTGTGGTCATCAATCTGGGCTCGTGGATCGCGCGGCTGGGCGTTCCGCTCGGTGCTCTCTACAGCTCCACCAAGGGAGCCGTGGAGACGCTCACACGGGCCTGGGCGGCGGAGTTCGGGCCGACGGGGGTGCGGGTGAACGCCGTCTCGCCCGGCGTGATCCTGCCCCCGGCTCCCGAAGGGAGCGAGCCCCATGCGGGCGAGATCATGATGAAGGGCACGCCGGCCGGCGGCGTCGGCACTCCGGACGCCGTCGCGCAGGCCGTGGTCTGGCTGGCCAGTGAGGAAGCGGCCTTCGTGCACGGAACCGTCGTGGACGTCGACGGAGGCAGGACGGGCGTCGCCGTCATCGCCGCGTAGCGCGCGAATCCTCCGGCGCTTCGTCCGGCGCCTCGCCGCGTAGCACCGGGCCAGGCCCGGGTATCCGCCGGAGCTGCTCGACGAGTTCACCGAGGTGGCCGCGGGTCGGATGGCAGAAGCGGCTGACGCGCTGCGGTCCGGCGGCGCGCTCGCCATGGTGGCCACGCACCATGGGGCGGGTGGCAGCGAAGAGTTCTTCGTCGAGGTCCAGGACTGCTACGAGCGCCTCGACCCGGCCACGCCGCCGGGGTTGCGGCGGAGTACCCGGAGGTGCTGCGGCGGTTGGGGGTTCACCGCCGCGGCGGGCCGATGCGCACTGGCAAAGCGAACGCCCTCACTGCTCCCGCATGCCCCAAGGAGACCCGTACTCGGTGAGCAGGTCCAGGAAGGGGCGGGCCGGGAAGGCTTCCGGGCCCAGGACACCCTTGCCGGTCCACGTGCCCGACGCGAGGAGTTCCAGGGCGACAACCGGGTTGATCGCGGTCTGCCACACCACGGCCTGGCAGCCGTACTCCGCCATGGACCACTCGTTGTCGACGACGTGGTACAGGTACACCTCGCGCCGCTTGCCGTCCTTCAGACCGCGTACCAGGGTGCCCGCGCAGGTCTTGCCCCGCATGCGTTCGCCCAGGGTGGCCGGGTCGGGGAGGCAGGCCGCGACGACGTCCCGAGGCGAGACCGCGACCGCGCCCTCGGGGCCGGGCACCGTGACGGGTTCCGTCCGGTCGAGCCCGAGGAGATGCAGGGTCTTCAATGTGTCGATGAATTCGGTGCCCAGGCCGTACTTGAAGGTGACGCGCCGCGCCTCGATCCACCGTGGTACGAGGAGGACCTCCTCGTGCTCGACGTTCACGCACTCGACCGGGCCGATGCCCTCGGGGAAGTCGAACACCTCGGGTTCACTGAAGGGCTCGGTGGTGAACCAGCCGCGCCCGGCCTCGTAGACCACCGGCGGGTTGAGGCATTCCTCGATCGTGGTCCAGATGCTGAAGGACGGCGCGAAGGCCAGTCCGTCGACGGTGAGATCGGCCCCGTCGCGGATGCCGATCTCCTCGACCCGGTCGAAGAGTTCGTCTGCCGCGTGGCGTGCGAAGACGTCGGACAGGCCCGGCTCGACGCCCATGCCGACCAGCGCCAGGGCCCCCTTCTCCTCCCACTGGTCGGCCTGGGCGAACTGCGCGTCGCCGAGCTTCACGCCGCACTCCTCGTACGGGCGCTCGGGATGCGGCCGGGACAGCGACATCGCCATGTCCAGGTAGGTGACGCCCGCCGCACGCGCCGCCTGGAACAGGGGCATGACGAAGCGCGGGTCGGTGGCGTTGAGCAGGACGTCGCACCCGTGGCGGCGCAGCAGTGCCGTGACCGCCTGTTCGTCCTGGGCATCCACCTGCTCCGCCCGGAAGCGGTGGCCACGTTCCCCGAGGGACGCGACGGCCGCCTCGGCTCGTGGACGGTCGTAGTCGGCCACGATCATGGTGTCGAGGAACGGCCGGCGGGCCGCGATCCGGGTGATCGCAGTGCCCACGCCACCGGCTCCCACGAGAAGTACGCGCATGATCAGTTTCGCCTCTCAGTCGAGCATCCATCGGTTTGAAGGGGGCCCCTGGCCGGAATCAAAGGCGCCCCGCGCACATAAGGTCAATGACGTTGGCATAAGAACACGCCCGCCGAGAGGAGCGGAGATGCCGAAGCCCGTCATCCGCGAGGAACACCGTCGGCGGCGCCGCCCCACCCGGAGCGGCGCCGTGCTCTGCGACGCGCTGTTCGTCGACGCCGCCCTGCGCCTGCTGCGGGAACACGGCAGCGCGGGGCTCACCGCCCGCCGCCTGGGCCTGGTCCTCGACTGCGACCCCAGCGCCCTGTACCGCTACTTCCGGGGAATGGACGACCTGATCCTCGCCATCGGCGACCGGCTCATCGGGCAGGCGTTGGACGGCTGGAAGCCCACCGGAAAGTGGCGGGCGGATCTGCGCGGCGTGGGCCTTCGCATCCACGCCGCGTACACCGCCCATCCCCAGGCGGCCCAGCTGACCGCCAGCCGCGTCTCGGGACGGCCCAACGAACTGGCTGCCGACGAGGCGGTCCTGGACATTCTGCGCACGGCCGGCTTCCCCTCGCCGGACACCGTGCGCATCTACCACGCGTTCATCGACCAGACCCTGGCCTTCGCCGCCCTCGACGCCGCGTCGCTCGCCCTGCCGCAGCGGTCGCTGCGCTCGGACGAGGACATGTGGCGCTCGACGTACGCGACGCTGCCTGCCAGCGCCTATCCCCGCATCGCCGAGGCGGCGCCCCTCCTCGCCTCCCGCATGACGACCAGCGCGTACCCGACCGCGCTGGAGATGCTCCTGGACAGCGTGGCCGCCCGGCGGGCCGGGCTGGGAGGCCAAGAGCCCGGGTGAGGAGGCCGCCGGCGGCCGGCGGCTCGGCGCGCGGGTGCAGAGGGATGCGGACCGTACCGAACTCCTGCTTGCCACCTGGGCGGCACTCGGGCAGTCAGCCGGGAGCCACCGTGAACAGGGCGACGAGGTCCTTCTCCGTCGGCTCGAAGCGCCGCCCGCCCCAGGAGTTGAGCACCTGTGCGGCGCCGTCGGCCGCCGCCTGGGCGTTGTTGGTGAGCAGCGCCCGTAGTCTGCCGCCGAGCTGCCCGGCCTTGATCGTAGGCCAACGCGCAGTAGTGCTTGCCGATCACGGTCTGCCGGTTCGAGGCGTTCGCCCACTGGACGGGGCCGCCGAGGTCGGGTACGTCGATGGCGAGCCCACTTCCCTACACGTCCGACGACACGATCGTGCAGCACCACGGTTTACAGGTGCCGGTCAAGCCGGGCGTCAAGACGCGCCACCTGCCGGTGATCTCGCTCGGCGGCAAGGGCCCCTACCGCCACAAGATCAAAGGCACGGGAGCCGGCACGTCGGGAACGGACACCGTTCCTTCCGAGATCGTCCAGTTCCCCTGACCGCTCCCGACCGGCTCATGGCCTCAAGGCTCCCGAGGGCGCGCGGCGCGCCGTCGCGCTCTTCGATGTCTCAGGCCGGCGATGCGGCAAGACGCTGGTACAGCTCCCAGCTCGCGCGTTCCACCCAGTTGTGCAGGAGCTTGCCGTCCTCTCGCACGGCCCACACGGCGGTGCCGCTGAAGGAGATCGGCCGTCCGTCGGGCTCGGTGCCCAGCACGCCGTTGTTCCGTCCGTGCGCGTGCCAGCGGGAGGCGACCCTGCTGCCGTCCTCGTTCTGGAACGTCTCGATCACCTCCAGCCGGAAGTCGTCGACCTTGTCGAGGAAGGCCGTGATCCAGGCCTTGAAGTTCTCGCGTCCCTCGATGGCCTCCCCGGCGTTGGTGATCACGAAGTCCTCCACGACGAAATCGTCCACCTTCTGCGGATCATGGGCGTTCCACACCTGCTCCCAGAACGCCTCCACGATCTCGATCGAATTGCTGCGCGCCATGTCGTCCTCCAACGGTTCGGCGGGCCATGTGGCCTCGTCGTGAGGCCACCATACATACATGTATGTATGGTGGCCTCATGGACAAGATCTCGGACGCGAAGGACCGCCTGATCGAAGGCACCCGCCAGCTGCTGTGGGACCGCGGTTATCTGGGCACCAGCCCTACCGCGATCCTGCGCCGCTCCGGCGTCGGGCAGGGCAGCATGTACCACCACTTCGGCGGCAAGCCCGACCTCGTGCTGGCCGCCGAGTGCAGAAGCGCCGAGCTGATGCAGGCCCAGATCCGTGAGGTCTTCACCGGACAGGGCACCGGCCTGCAGCGGATCGTCGCCTATCTGCTGCTGGAACGGGACGTGCTGCGCGGATGCAGCGTCGGGCGACTGGCGGGAGATCCGGAGATCATCGCGGACGAGGCGTTGCGCGAACCCGTCCGGGACACCTTCGGCGTCCTCAACCACCACCTGACCGAGGCCATCGCCGAGGCCCAGGCCGCGGGCGAACTGGACGCACGGCTGCGCCCGGAGCAGACCGCGGCCGCGCTGGCGGCCGTCGTCCAGGGCGGATACGCGCTGGCCCGCGCCGAACAGTCCGTCAAGCCCTTCGAGCGCGCCGTTCACGGCGCGCTGGAC
>NZ_JBFBJT010000169.1:0-14553 GCF_040686175.1 Streptomyces sp. NPDC086077
GCCGCAGCGTCGGCCCGGTTGAGTTCCGACCGGTCGGACAGCCGTGAGTAGAACATCGAACCCGAACGGTCGACGAGCACCAGCGTCCGCCCCGGCAGTGCGGGCACGTTGGCCAGCGAGTGGCCGAGCGCCTGCTCCAGCGGGTAGGACCAGCGCAGCGACGGCGCGTGCCGATACGCGGCCAGGTACCGGAACGGGAACTGCCGCGACCGTACGACCTCGGCCGGGTCGCTGATCCGGGCCGCGACCCGCGCGGCCACCTCGTCGCGGACTCCGGCCTCGTCGAAGTTGCGCAGGTTGCGCACCAGCGCCATGGTGCCCATGGACGGAATCACGGCCTCCCAGGCCGCCCGGTCCATCGGTCCCTGGAGCCAGCCCGCCAGCGCCTCCCAGGTCATCCCGGCCGCCGCGAGCCGCTCGGCCCCGTCCGGCGCCGTGACGACCGCCCGCCGCTCCTCGGCCGGCAGCGCCATCAGCTCGCGGTGCGCGGTGAGGACGCGCTCCGAGGCGGGCGGCACGGCCGTGTCCGGGTTGTGCCGGCGGTCCAGCGCGTACCTGAACAGCTCGCCCTGCCACGGCTTGCCCGGGTCCGGCGCGGCGTGCACCAGGTTGAGGATGTCGCCGAAGCGGTACCCCTTGGAGGCGGTGTCGTACTTCAGCAGCGACTTCCCGCCGTAGAGCCGCCGCACGGCGTCGGCGACACCGCGCTTGACCGGCTTGGGGATGTTGCGGCCGTACCGCGCGGTCCAGTAGGCGAGCAGTTCTCCGGGCTCGTCGGGCCGCTGGAGCACGGAGTCGACGACCTGGCGGTTCGACGGGCCGTCGGTCACGCCGGCCTCCAGCCGCGCCTTCACGTACTCGGCGGCGCCCACGACCGAGGCGGTGCGGACGTTGCCCGCGCCGCGCAGCCAGCCGAGCAGGCCCGCGGTCCACGCCGGATCGGTGACGGCGAGCTCGCGCACGAGACGCGCGAACCGGTCGTCGCGGTCGGCGCCGGTCTCGTAGAAGGTCCGCTGCGAGACGAAGTTCGAGACGGCGAGCAGGAAGAGTTCGGAACGCGCGTCGCGCTCCTGGCCCCGGCCGCCCTCGTAGGTGCGCAGGACGCGCCCCGTCGACGTGACCCGCGAGGTCGGCCGCGCCCGGACGGCACGGGTGTTGAATCGCGCCATGATGAATTCCCCCGAATTCTTTCCGCTTCTCGGAGGGAGGCGCAGCGAGAGGAGGTGTGCCCGAGATCGAGATCGGCGACGGTGCTTATAACCTGGCGCGTCTTCCCTTTCCGCCACATCGACCCAGGGTCGATGACGGGATTCGAACCCGCACGGTCTCCCACCAGGTCCCGGAAGTATCCGTGGCCTGCGCACCGGGCACCCACCACACGCTGCGCCTCCCGAGATCGAACCGGTGGCGGCATCGGTTCTTTGAAGAGAAGAAGTAGCCGCCGCCTTCGCACCGGGAGGTGCGTGACGTTGTGATCTGACTGTAGGCGGCGTGGTGAGCGCCCGGCCAGCGAATTGATTACCGCTTCTGGCGCTTCCAGGGGCCGTTGACGGCGAGCATGATGCCCGGTTCCTGGATGTTGGCGTACAGGGTCTTTCCGTCGGGCGAGAAGGTGACGCCGGTGAACTCGCTGAACTCGGGCTCCTCCTCCGTGCCGATGTTCAGGTCGTTGCGGGCTATCGGGTAGGTGCGGCCGCTGTCGGTGGCGCCGAACAGGTGCTGGACGCCCTCGCCGTCCTCGGCGATGATCAGGCCGCCGTACGGGGAGACGGTGATGTTGTCCGGGCCGTCGAGGGCGCCGTCCTTCGAGGGGTCGGGGTTGACGCCGAGCAGCACCTTCAGGGTGAGGGTGCGGCGCTTGGGGTCGTAGAACCAGACCTGGCCGTCGTGCTGGACGGGGCTCTCCTCACGGGCGTACGAGGAGACGAGGTACGCGCCGCCGTCGCCCCACCACATGCCCTCCAGCTTGCGGGCGCGGGTGATCTCGCCCTCGCCGAACTGCTCGCGCACGGAGACCGTCCTGGCGTCGCGGTCCGGGACGTCCACCCAGTCGACGCCGTAGACGGTGCCGATCTTGGTGGCGCGGGAGAGGTCGTCGACGAAGTGGCCGCCGGAGTTGAAGCACTTGGGCGCCTGCAGGACACCGGCGTCGTCGGCGAGGGTGCGGAACCGGCCGGGGCCGTGGATGAAGCCCTTCGGCGGGGTCCAGCGGTAGAACAGGCCGTTGGGCTCGTCGGCGTCCTCGGTGAGGTAGGCGTGGCCGCGCCGGGGATCGATGACGACGGCCTCGTGGTCGTAACGGCCGAAGAACTTCAGCGGCTTGGGCCCGCGGTTGGCGCGCCGGTCGCGGGGGTCGACCTCGAAGACGTAGCCGTGGTCCTTGGTCATGCCGTTCTCGCCGGCCCGGTCGGAGTTCTCCTCGCAGGTCAGCCAGGTGCCCCAGGGGGTGGAGCCGCCGGCGCAGTTGTTGGCGGTGCCGGCGATGCCGACCCACTCGGCGACCCGCCCGTCGCGGCGCACCTCGACGACCGTGCAGCCGCCGGGGGCGGCGGGGTCGTAGACCAGCCCGTCGGTGAGCGGGACGGGGTGGGCGTAGTCGGAGCGAGGGCCGTCCATCTCGTGGTTGTTGACCAGGAGGGTGGTGCCGCGCGGGCCGGCGAAGGCGGCGGTGCCGTCGTGGTCGGCGGGCGTGAACTCACCCGACTCCAGCTTGGTCCGGCCCGCGTAGGTGAGGATCCGGTAGGAGAAGCCGGCGGGCAGGGCGAGGATGCCGTCCGGGTCGGGCAGGAGCGGGCCGTATCCGACCCCGCCGTGCTGGGCGGCGGACTCCTCGCCCGTGGTCTCCGTCTCGGCGGACGCGAGGGCGCCGGGCGCGCTGGAGAGGGCGCCTACGCTGCCCGCCAGCGCGACTCCGGCGCCGGCGATCGCGGTGGTCCTGGCGAAGTCCCTGCGGGTGAGCGACATGCTGTCTCCTGTGACGGGGGGAGTGCCGTGGAGGGGGTGGACCTCGGGTCGGCGCCACGCTGTCGCCCGGCGGTGAACGCCGTTTGAACACCGGGCGACTGTGCAGGGCCCGCTTCCGTGAATCCGTACGACCCGTCACCGGTCGGCCACGCGAACCGGCCGGAACTCCCCGGGCAACCGCCCCCCGCCCGTCAGGGCAGGCGTCAACCCCCTTGCTGGGAGCGGGCCTTGAAGGCGGCTTTCCGGGCCTCCTTGGCGATCCTCTTGTCCGGGTGGATGCGCCCCATCGCCTCCAGCACGTCGGCGGTGGCCGGATGGTCGACCCGCCAGGCCGCCGCGAAGAAGCCGCTGTGCTGCTCGGCGAGACCCTCGACGAGGGCGCTCAGTTCCTCGGAGTTGCCCTCGGCGGCGAGCTGCGCGGCCAGGGTGTCCACGGTGAGCCAGAAGACCATCGCCTCGGACGGCGCGGGGACGTTCGCGAAGCCGTGCTCGGTCAGCCAGACGCGGGCGAGACCGCCCAGCTCGGGGTCGTCCAGGACCTCCCGCAGGGCGGGTTCGGCCTCGCCGCCGACGAGGGACAGGGCCTGCTGGCAGCGCAGCCGGCGCAGTGGCGCGCCGGAGTCCGCGCCCCGGGCGGCGGCGAGCAACTCCCGTGCGGCGGTGAGGGATTCGCGGCGGATCAGCCACTGCTCGGTCTCGGCCTGGGCGGCGCGCGGCCCGAAGCCGGCCGTTCCGTCGAGCAGGGCGTCGGCGCCCTTGTCGGCCAGTTCGCCCACGGCGGGCGCCTCGGTGCCGGCCTCCAGCAGTCGCGTCCGCAGCCCGTACAGCCCGAGCGGGGTGAGCCGGACCATGCCGTAGCGGGAGGCGTCGGTGTCGTCGGCGGCGGTGGGTTCCTCGGCGTCGTCCGCGTCGGCCATCAGCGCTTCGTCGACCGGCTGGTACTCCACGAGTCCCACCGGTTCCAGCACGCGGAACTGGTCGTCCAGCCGCATCATCGCGTCGGACACCTGCTCCAGGACGTCGTTGCTGGGCTCGGTCATGTCGCCCGGCACGATCACCGAGGCGGCCAGTGCGGGCAGCGGCACGGGCGCGGTGCCGGGGCCGTCCTCGCTGACGGTGAGCAGGTAGAGATTGCCGAGCACACCGTCGAGGAACGCGGACTCCGCATCGGGGTCCCAGTCCAGGGCGGCGGGGTCGACCGGGCCGGCGGCGTCCATCGCGCCGAGCAGGTCGTCGAGGTCGGGCACGCTCGCGTCGGCGAGCACCGTCTCCAGGGCGCCCAGCCAGACGGCGAGCACGTCGTGCGGGGAGCCGCCGGTGAGCTGCGCCAGCTCCTCGCCCTCGGTGACCGTGCCGGCCTCCTCGTCGACGATCTCGATCAGCCCGGTGTCCACGGCGACCCGCCAGGCCTCGCTCGCCAGCGCGGCCGCGTCGTCCCCGCTCAGCCCGAGCGCCTCGGCCGCGGCCGGCAGCTGCGCGTCGACCAGTCCGCCCCCGGCGTCCACGCGGGTGCCGGGCCCGGCCCAGCGGGCGAGCCGGACGGCCCGCGACAGCACCGGCGTGGCCAGCGCGTCCCGCGCCAGTTCCGCTTCGGAGGTCAGCCGCACCGGCGGCAGGGAGGAGCTGTCTGACATCGGGGGGATCTCCTAGGGCGCCTCGAAGGCCTTACGACACTCTGCACGTCGTACGGCCGCCGGAAGCCGTCGTACGACTCAGCCACTCAGCCTAGACGGATTTGGGCCCATGCCGCCCGGTTCATCTCCCCGCCGGGTGCCGTACATGGCCGAAACCTTGACAAGTGCCGTGGCCACACAGGAAATTGACGCGCGTAGAAACAGGGGGGACAAGTGTTCACTCCGTTCACGGTTTCCCCACGCGTCGCCACCGTTCCAGGCTCCGCCTTCGTCCTGGCGCCCACGTACGTCCCCGGAGGGATCCCTTTGCCGAGCAAGCCTTCCGCGCGCCTCGCCGCGCTCACCGTCGCCGCCGTCTGTTCCGCGGCGTCCACCGTCGTCATCGCCTCGCCCGCGCACGCGGAGGCGGTGCGCATCCATGACATCCAGGGCAGCACGCGGACGTCCCCGTACGCCGGGCAGCAGGTCACGGACGTGGCCGGAATCGTCACCGGCGTCCGCGGCTACGGCTCGTCACGCGGTTTCTGGATCCAGGACCCGGCCGCCGACGCCGACCCCGCCACCAGCGAGGGCGTCTTCGTCTTCACCAGCTCCGCCCCGAAGGTCACGGTCGGCGACTCGGTGACCGTGTCGGGCACCGTTTCCGAGTACGTTCCCGGCGGCACCACCTCCGGCAACCAGGCCCTCACCGAGATCACCCGGCCGACGGTCACCGTCGTGTCCAGCGGCAACCCGGTGCCGTCCGCCACCGTGATCGAAGCGCGGTCCGTGCCGAACGCCTACACTCCGGCCGGCGACGCGGCCGCGAACGGCTCCGTCAACGGCCTGACGCTCCGGCCGCAGAAGTACGCCCTGGACTACTACGAGTCCCTGGAGGGCATGAACGTCCGGGTCGCCGACACGCGCGTGGTCGGCGCGACCGACCCGTACACCGAACTGTGGGTCACGGTGAAGCCGCGCGAGAACACCAGCGGACACGGCGGCGCGGTCTACGGCTCGTACGGCGCGCAGAACACCGGCCGACTCCAGATCCAGTCCCTCGGCGCGGTCGCCGACTTCCCGGACGCGAACGTCGGCGACGTGCTCGCCGGCACCACGACCGGCCCGCTGGACTACAACCAGTTCGGCGGCTACACCCTCGTCGCGAGCGAGCTCGGCACTCTGAAGCAGGGGGGCATGGAGCGCGAGACGACCCGCAAGCAGCGGCGCGGCGAGCTGGCGGTGGCGACGTACAACGTCGAGAACCTGGACCCGTCCGACGCCACGTTCGCCGCGCACGCCGCCGCGATCGTGAACAACCTCCAGTCGCCCGACATCGTGTCCCTGGAGGAGATCCAGGACAACAACGGCGCGACGAACGACGGCACGGTCGCCGCCGACCTGACGCTGGCCGGGCTGACCGACGCGATCGTCGCCGCGGGCGGCCCGGCGTACGAGTGGCGTTCGGTCGACCCGGTGGACAACGCCGACGGCGGCGAGCCGGGCGGCAACATCCGCCAGGCGTTCCTGTTCAACCCCGAGCGGGTGTCCTTCACGGACCGCGCCGGCGGCGACGCGACGACGGCGGTGGGCGTGGAGAAGGTGCGCGGCAAGGCGGCGCTGACGGTCTCCCCCGGCCGGATCGACCCGGCGAACACGGCCTGGACGAACAGCCGCAAGCCGCTGGCCGGGGAGTTCGTCTTCCGTGGTGAGACGGTCTTCGTGATCGCCAACCACTTCAACTCCAAGGGCGGCGACCAGGCACTGACCTCGCAGTACCAGCCGCCGGCCCGCAGCTCGGAGACCCAGCGCCACCTCCAGGCGACCGCGGTCAACGCCTTCGTGAAGCAGGTCCTGGACACCCAGAAGAACGCGGACGTGGTCACCCTCGGCGACATCAACGACTTCGAGTTCTCCGACACGGTGGAGCTGCTCGAAGGCCGGGGCGAGCTGTGGTCGGCGGTCAAGTCGCTGCCCAGGAGCGAGCGTTACTCGTACGTCTACCAGGGCAACAGCCAGACCTTGGACCAGATCCTGATCAGCCCGTCGATCCGGCGCGACTGCGACTTCGAGTACGACAGCGTGCACATCAACGCCGAGTTCCACGACCAGATCAGCGACCACGACCCGCAGGTGCTGCGGTTCCGCCCGTAGCCGGTCGCACTCCTCGTCAGGGCTGGCTGAAGACGCCCTTCAGCCAGCCCTGCCACGCGGCCTCGTCCGCCTTGGCGTCGGCGCCCGGGGCGAAGTCGTGCACGGTCATGCCGACGACGTGACCCCAGTGGTTGCGCCCGAAGAAGCGGAGCATCGCGTCGTCGGTGCGCAGACCGATGAAGTACGGGTTGCGGAAGTCGAGGACGGCGTCGAGGAGTTGGCCCTCGGGTCCGCGCACCTGGACCCGCGCGCCCTCGGCGGCGCCGTCCGTCAGCCCGAGCGCCCGCCCGACCGTGGCGAGGGCGTCGGGCGTGCCGGACGTCTCAGGCCCGTCGAAGGTGGCGAAGGCGGTCACCGGGCGGCCGCCGAACGCCGTGAGGTACTCGCGCAGGGTGTGCAGGTAGAACTCGGTGTGCTTGCTCGCGCCGTCGTACTGGTTGTCCCAGTCGTCGACGAAGATCCCGCTGTGCACGTACCGCACCCACGCCCGCCGCCCGCCGTCGCGCGGCTCGACGGTGTAGTCGAGCTGATTGAGGCTCTGCTCGGAGATTCCCTCGACGTCCTCGACACGGTTGGTGTACCGGTGCGGCGGGTCCCAGACGACGACCTCGGACCCGAAGGGCCCCTTGCCGCCCTGGCGCGGCTCCGGCGCCTCCATCGGCCACAGCCAGCCGCCGGTGCCGGTGGTGACGGCCTCCCACACCTGCTCGGGCGTGGCGTCGACCTCGAACTCTCGGGCGATCTCGAATTTTTTGGACATGGTGGCTCCTGAGTGGCGGCGGTACCGGCGGCACCAGCGGTGCTAGCTGTCGATTTCCGGGACGGGAGGCTGGGGCTTGACCGTGGGATGGACGGCCACGACGATCCGGTGGTCCCGGCCGCCGTCGGAGTCCGGGGCGTCGTACTTCTGGATCAGCGCGGTCACGCCCGCCGTCAGCTCCTCGACGAACGCCGCCCGGTCGGCGGCCGAGGCGAAGCGCACCTCGCCGTCCAGCGCGTACGTCGCGAGCCGCTTGCGGGCCTTGGCCGCGCCCGTGATCAGCGTGCCGACGTCCCGCACGAGCCGCGCGCCGAGCGCGAGCAGCCAGCGGGCGGACAGCTGGTCCCGGAAGCGGTCCGGGTCGGGCTGCACGGCGGCCAGGGCGAGCGGCGAGATCACGTACGACGCGGCGGTCGCCCGCATCAGCCGCTCGGTGACGTTGCCCTTGCGGCGCTCTCCCGCGAGCTCGACCAGACCGTGCCGCTCCAGCGCCTTGAGGTGGTAGTTCACCTTCTGGCGGGGCAGCCCCACCTGGCCGGCCAGCATCGCGGCCGAGGCCGGGCCGTCGGCGAGCCGGGCGAGCAGCGCGGCCCGGACGGGGTCCAGACAGACGGCTGCGGCCTCGGGGTCCTCGATCACGGTCACGTCCAGCATGGGTCCACCGTCTCACCGAAAACTTTTTTTGTCCAGACTTCTGAAGTTGTCGGCAAGGGACTGCGGTCGGCCTGACCGTGCGGGGTGCGGGGGAGGGGCCGGACACGAAGAAGGCCGACCGGTGTCTCCACCGGCCGGCCTGTACGCTCGAACCGCACCAGCGGCGCCACCGGGCGCCGCGGTCGCCTACCGTCCGCCGTGACGGCGGCGTATCACCGCCGCCGCGACGACCACCGCACCGGCCGCCGCGCCTGCGGCCAGGACCGGCCCGGGGTGCCGCAGCCCGGCCAGGACGACCGTGCGCACCGGCTGCGGGGCCCCGCCGTGCTCCACGGCCTCGGTCGCCTTCGCTGCCTTGCCCTGCACCGCGTGGTTCGCCTTGGCGGCCCTGCCCTGCACCGTGTGCGTGGCCTCGGCGGCCTTGCCCTGGACGGCGTGCCCCGCCTGGGCGGCCTTGCCCTGGACGGCGTGGCCGGCCTGGGCGGCGGTGCTGCGCAGCTGGACGGTCATCGCGCCGGCCTTGTCCTTCAGGTCGGCGGCGCGCGCCTTGGCCCGCCCCTTGACGTCCGCCTTGGCCGCCAGTTCCTCGACGGTGTCGCCGAGTTGGCTGCGGGTCTGCTCGATCTGCCGGCGCAGCTCGTCGGGCCCCTTGGCGCCGGTGCCCTGCGTCGTCCTGTCTGTCATCGATGTGCCCTTCCCTTGATCTCCTCGACATCGGCCCTGACGCTGCCGAGGGTCACCTCGGGCGTGGGGGGTGCCGCCCGGCGCAGCTGTGCGCGGCCGGTCGCGGCCAGTAGTGCGGCGAGCGCGAAGAGCACGCCCGTGACGATCAGCGCCGCGGCCCAGACGGGCAGCGTCAGCGAGAGCGCGGCGGTGGCCGTGGCGGCGAGGGCGAGCAGCCCGGCGTAGGCGACGGCGCCCGCGGCGCCGAGGAGTCCGCCACCACGGCCCGCGCGCCGGCCCTTCGCGGCCAGCTCCTCCTTGGCGAGGCTCACTTCCTGCCGCACGAGCTGGGAGAGTTGTTCGGTCGCCTGGCCGACGAGTTCGCCCACCGAGTGATGCTCCTCGGTCATGGGCTTCACGTCCGGGATCCCGGTCACGGTGTTCCGCCTCCTCTCGGTTCGGAAACACCCGGGTACCCGCCCCGCCCCCTCCTACCCCTTCGCCATGTCCTCGCCCCCGCGCCGGCCGAGCCGGGCGAGCTGGGTCTGGAACCAGTCCAGGCGGGCCCGAACAAGGCGGCCTCGGCGACGAGTTCGGGTACGCCGGGGCCGATGGCCGGCGACGCGGGCGCCGGGCCGGTCTCACCGCCGCCGCCCGATGATCGTTCAAACCCTCCGGATGCCGCCCCCGCCACCACCCGCAGCCCGTCTCCCGCCAACCGGGCGAAGGAGGCGAGGTAGAGGGACGTACGGCCGCGCAGCAACCCGCGCAGGAGGGGGCCAGGGCGTGCCACCCGGGTCTGCCCCAGCCGGCGGCGGCCAGCGCCGCAGCGGCGGCACCGCAGGCGCAGGAGCCGGCGGTCGCCGTGCGCACCCGCTGGCGGGCGTAGCGGAAACCGTGTTCGAAACGGTCGTGCCGGCCAAGAGTCAGCACTTCGAGGAGTACGGCCGTACGGTGCTCGGCGGTGCACAGCAGCCCCTCGGCCACCGCGCGGTCGTGCACGCAGTGGAAACCGCAGTCGCAGCGCCGGTGCGCAGCCGCGTGCCGCAGACCGTAGACGCAGGACGCGTCGGCCGGCACTCCGTACGGCAGCGCGCCGCCCAGCGACACCCCGGTGAACCCGGCCCGGGTGCCGTCCTCGGGCGTTCCTCTCCCGCCACGAACGCTTACGAATACGTCGTAGCAAATTTAAGTGGAGCTGCACGGTCGGCGAGCCGACACTACTCACATGACGAACCCCGCTCCCTCCGCCCGGCCCTTCGGACGCACCCTCTGCGCGATGATCACGCCCTTCACCGAGGCCGGCGCGCCCGACCTCGACGGCGCGCAGCGGCTCGCCGACCGGCTGGTGTCACAGGGCTGCGACGGACTGGTGCTCAACGGCACGACGGGCGAGTCGCCGACCACGTCCGACGCCGAGAAGGCGGCGCTCGTCCGGGCGGTCCGGGAGGCGGTCGGGGACCGCGCCTCCGTCGTCGCGGGCGTCGGCACCTCCGACACCCGCCACACGATCGAACTCACCCTGCAGGCCGAGAAGGCCGGCGCCGACGGGGCACTGGTCGTCACCCCGTACTACAGCCGGCCCCCGCAGGACGCCGTGGAGGCACACTTCCGCGACATCGCGGACGCGTCCGGACTGCCGCTCGCGCTCTACGACATCCCGGCCCGCACCGGCACCCGCATCGAGCCGGAGACCCTGATCCGGCTCGCGGAACACCCCCGCGTCGTGGCGGTCAAGGACTGCTCCTACGACTTCCTCGGCACCCAGAAGGTCCTGTCCCGCACGGACCTGGCCTACTACGCGGGCTGCGACGAGCACATCCTTGCCCTGTACGCGGTGGGCGCGACCGGCTGCATCAGCACGGTGGCCAACGTGATCCCCCGTCACATCGACTCGGTGCTCGCCGCCTTCGACGCGGGCGACACGACGGGAGCGGCCCACCGCCAGCGGCAGGTTACGCCACTCATCGAGGCGATGATGTCCGCCGGCCTCCCCGGCACGGTCACGACCAAGGCCCTCCTTGCCGCCCTGAGCCTCCCGTCCGGCCCGGTCCGTCCGCCCCTGCGCTCCGCGAACCACGAGACGACGGCGGCCCTGCTGTCGGCGTACGCGGCCCTCCCGCCCGCGCACGAAGAACCGTCCTCGCCCGAGGACCGCCCGGCGCCCGCGGTCTGATCACACCCCGTGACCAAGCGGGCCCGGGACCCCTGCCGGCTTGGAGGCCATGTGCACATGGCCTGCGGTGGGTGCCCCGGGCCCTCTGTCCCTGGCGCGCGGACGGCTCAGCTCGCGCCGTTCTCCGTCGTCCGCTCGTTGCCGATCAGCCGGAAGTGCTCCAGCACGTCCTCCGCGGGATCGTCGACCTGACCCAGGTTGACCAGGCCGATCCGCGGACCGTTGTGCGATCCCGTGTTGCTCTCGTCGGCGTGCGCGACGCCCGCCGGAAGCCAGCAGACCGTCGCCGCGGCCACCACACCGGCCAGCCGACGCGCCGCGATTCTCGCCCGCTCGTTCGTCATTGCTCAGTCCTCGTCTCACCGTTGCGGCATCCGACCGGACACCGGGTCCACCGGATTCATCTGCCGGGAGCGCTCCGAGGTAACGGAGGGTAATCCGTTTAAGTGATCGTTTCGAGCGACGACGACCGTCAGTTGTGGCTGTGCAGTACGTCGTTCAGGCCGCCCCACTCCGCGTTGTTCGGGCGGGCCTCGACCGTGCCCGTGACGGAGTTGCGGCGGAAGAGGATGTTGGAGGCGCCGGAGAGTTCGCGGGCCTTGACGATCTGGCCGTCGGGCAGGGTGACGCGGGTGCCGGCGGTGAGGTAGAGGCCCGCCTCCACCACGCAGTCGTCGCCGAGCGCGATCCCGATACCGGCCTCGGCGCCCACGAGGGAACGCTCACCGATGGCGACCCGCTCCTTGCCGCCGCCGGACAGGGTGCCCATGGTCGACGCGCCGCCGCCGATGTCGGAGCCGTCGCCGACCACGACGCCCTGCGAGATACGGCCCTCGACCATGGAGGTGCCGAGGGTGCCGCCGTTGAAGTTGACGAAGCCCTCGTGCATGACGGTGGTGCCCGCGGCGAGGTGGGCGCCGAGGCGGACACGGTCGGCGTCGGCGACCCGGACGCCGGCCGGAGCCACGTAGTCGGTCATGCGCGGGAACTTGTCGACACCGAACACGCTCAGGTGCAGGCCCCGGGCGCGGGCGGCCAGGCGGACGGTCTCCAGGGTGTCCACCGCGACCGGACCGAGGGAGGTCCAGGCCACGTTGGCGAGCAGGCCGAAGATGCCGTCGAGGTTCGCCTCGTTCGGCTTCACCAGGCGGTGCGAGAGCAGGTGGAGGCGCAGGTACGCGTCGTGTGTGTCGAGCGGCTTGTCCTCGACCGAGGAGATGACCGTGCGGACCGCCACGACCTGGACGCCGCGCACCTCGTCCTTGCCCAGGGCCGCGACGCCGTACTCACCGAGCAGTTCGGCGGTGCGTGCCTCGTCGAGGCGCTCGGTACCGGCCGGACCGGGTTCGGCGGCCAGCTCGGGCGCGGGGAACCAGGTGTCGAGAACAGTGCCGTCCGCGGCGATCGTGGCAAGGCCGGCGGCCACGGCGCCGGTGGTGCGAGGAGCAGTCATGTCGGTCATGAGGGCAACCTAACCGGCGGGGGGCCATGGATGCGAACCAGCGCGGGGATGTCTCAGCCGGCGGGCGTGGCTGCGCCGGCCGCGGGTCGGACGACCCGCTCCAGCACCTCCCGAGCCCACCCCTCGTCGTACGCCACCCCCGTCAGCAGCACCTGCAGGCAGATCCCGTCCATCAGCGCCAGGAGCGCCCGCGCGGTCGCCGGGTCCGTGCGCCGGGCCAGGTGTTCGCCCACGCCCTCCGTCCACTCCGCGGCCACGGGCCTGAGCGCCGGGCGGCGCAGCGCGGCGAGGTACAGCTCGTACTCCAGCTCCACCCCCGTACGGTCCCCCGCGAGCCACTCACCCAGGAGCGCGGCCAGCTCGGCCGGCAGGTCGGCCCGCGGGTCGGCCAGCGACTCACGCCCGGCGACCAGCCCGGCGAAGCCCTCGTTCGTCTGCCGCAGCGCCGCCACCAGCAGGTCGTCCAGCGTCTTGAAGTGGTACGTCGTCGAACCGAGCGGCACATCTGCCTCCGCCGCGACGGACCGGTGGCTCAGCCCGGCGATCCCCTTGGCGCCGACCACCCGGATCGCCGCGTCGATGATCCGCTGCCGCCGCTCGGGGTCGTACCGCCGGCCCATCAGTGCGACCCGCCCAGGTTGAGCACCACGACGCCGGCGACGATCAGCGCGATCCCGGCGGCCTTGGCCACGCTCATCCCCTCCCCCAGGAACAGCATCCCGATCACCGCGATCGCCGCGGTGCCGACGCCGGCCCAGATCGCGTACGCCGTCCCGACGGAGACCGTCTTCAGGGTCTGCGCCAGCAAGGCGAACGCGATCACATAGCCGACGCCGGTGATCAGCGAGGGTCCCAGCCGCGTGAAGCCGTGGCTGTACTTCATGGCGGTGGTGGCGGCCACCTCGGCGGCTATGGCGCCGGCGAGCAGAAGGAATCCCATGTGTACTAGGGTACGCAACGTTATGTACGTCCGTACACAACGGGCGGGAGACGGTCCACGACGGGCACGGCCGCACCCGTCGGCCGGCCCCGTCCGAGCACGCGACGGCAACCGTGAGCACGGGTACGGGAACGACCACGACCACGAGGAGGACCGCGGATACGCCAGTGGCCCCCGGCATTGACACCGAGGGCCACTGAAGAAACCTGCGAGACCGACCTCAGACGTTGAACCCGAGCGCCCGCAGCTGGTCACGCCCGTCGTCCGTGATCTTGTCCGGGCCCCACGGCGGCATCCAGACCCAGTTGATGCGCAGCTCGCTGACGAGGCCGTCCGTGGCGGACTTGGCCTGGTCCTCGATGACGTCGGTGAGCGGGCAGGCCGCGGACGTCAGGGTCATGTCGACGGTCGCCACGTTGGAGTCGTCGACGTGGATGCCGTAGATCAGGCCGAGGTTGACGACGTCGATGCCCAGCTCGGGGTCGACGACGTCCATCAGGGCCTCGCGGAGCTCCTCCTCCGAGGCCGGTTTCATCTCCACGGTCTCGCTCATGCCGTCTTCCTTTCGACGTCGGCGTCGGCACCCAGTGCCTGGGCCGTCGCGTCCTTCCACGCCATCCAGCTGAGGAGGGCGCACTTGACCCGGGCCGGGTACTTGGAGACTCCCGCGAACGCGACCGCGTCCTCCAGGACTTCCTCCATGGCGTCGTCCGGTTCGATCTTCCCCTTGGACTGCATCAGCTCCAGGAAGGTCTCCTGGATCCGCTGCGCCTCGGCAAGCTCCTTGCCGACGAGGAGTTCGTTCAGTACGGAGGCCGAGGCCTGGCTGATCGAGCAGCCCTGGCCCTCGTAGGAGACATCGCTGATGGTCGAGCCGTCGTACCTCACCCGCAGGGTGATCTCGTCGCCGCAGGTCGGGTTCACATGGTGTACCTCGGCGTCGCCGTCCCGCAGACCACGCCCGTGAGGGTTCTTGTAGTGGTCCAGGATGACTTCCTGGTACATGGAATCCAGTTTCACCGTTTCAGCACGCCCCTCAGCCGAAGAAGTTCCGTACGTGCTCCAGACCGTCGACCAGAACGTCGATCTCGGCCGGCGTGGAGTACAGATAGAACGACGCTCGCGTGGTCGCAGGAATTCCGTAGCGCAGGCACACCGGGCGGGCGC
>NZ_JBFBJT010000170.1:0-13673 GCF_040686175.1 Streptomyces sp. NPDC086077
CACCCTGGACGACTTCGCCGGCTTCGGCCTGCTGCGCAGGATCGACTCGCCGCTGCCGGAGTACGAGGTGCCCGGGTGTCTGCACCCACTGCTGCGCGCCGTCACCGAGACGGACGACCGCCCCGCCGAGCTCCAGCTGGCCCGCGCGCGGATGCTGGAGCGGACGGTACGGCTGCTGCAGTCCTGCCGGGCGATCACCGAGACGGACAACCCGCAGGCCCGGGACAAGCTGGCCGGCACCCCGCGTGCCTTGCGCTTCCCCACTCCGCGGGCGGCCGCGGACTGGCTGCGCCTGCGCCGCCCGGCACTGCTCGCCTCGGCCCGGCTCGCCGTCGCCGACGGGGAGCTGGACACGCTGGCGCGGCGGCTGATGTCCCAGCTGGTGCGGGCGATGGTGGCCCATTTCGGGATGCAGGCAGCGGCTGCCGACCTGTACGGCATCCACCGGCTGGTGCTCGACGTGGCAGAGCGCCGGGACCTGCCCCGGGAGCAGGCGGCGGCGCTGCTGAATCTGGGCGATCTGGACGCCAGGACCGGCCGGACGGCCGACGCGCTGGTCCGGTACCGGGCCGCGCTGGACGCCGGACGCCGGGCGAACGATCCGTACGCGACGGGTCGCGCGATGGAATCCGTAGGGGGCGCGCACCAGGAACTCGGTGATCACGACCGGGCCGCCGACTGGTTCGGCCGGGCCCTGGCCGAGCGCCTGGCCCGAGGGGAGCGCGAGGAGGCCGCCCGGCTGTACGGCCGGATCGCGACGGCGCACACCTACGCGGGCCGCTACGGCGAGGCGCAGCGCAACTGGAAGGCGGCCATCGCCGGGTACCGCAAGCTGGGCGATGTGGCCGCCCACGCCCGTGCGTTGAGCGAGCTCGCACGGGTCCAGGAGTACGCGGGGCGGCCCGAGGAGTCGCTGCGTACCTGTCAGGAGGCGGTCGAGTGGGCACGGCGCGCGGAGGACGCGCGGCTGCAGGCCGCGCTGCACCTGAGGCTGGCCGACACCCTGGAGCGTCTGGGCGATCCCGCGGCCGCCCTGCTGCACCGCAGCGCCGCCGAGCGCATGCTGGGGAAGGAGATCCAGGAGGGCGAAACGCCAGACCCAGCCATGGAACACCCCGCTAACGCCTGCGAAATCCGCAGTCCATCCGGAGAAGATTGATGCAATGAAAGGCTAGACAGCGGGAACACCTTCATTAAACTGGCTCTGCCGCACGTTCTCCTGCGGTGTCTCCCGGTGTGCCCTGAACATCCGGGTATGTCGAGCAAAACACCCCCTCTGAGCCAAGGACCGTGATCGACGTGAAGGTCGGCATCCCCCGCGAGGTCAAGAACAACGAGTTCCGGGTGGCCATCACCCCCGCCGGCGTGCACGAGCTGGTGCGCCACGGCCACCAGGTCGTCATCGAGCGCAGCGCCGGTCTCGGCTCCTCGATCACGGACGCCGAGTACGTGACCGCCGGGGCGCAGATCCTGGAGACGGCCGACGAGGTGTGGGCCTCCGCCGACCTGCTGCTGAAGGTCAAGGAGCCCATCGCCGAGGAGTACCACCGGCTCCGCAAGGACCAGACGCTCTTCACCTACCTGCACCTGGCCGCGTCCAAGGAGTGCACGGACGCGCTGCTGGAGTCCGGCACCACCGCCATCGCCTACGAGACGGTCGAGCTGCCGAGCCGCGCGCTGCCGCTGCTCGCCCCGATGTCCGAGGTCGCGGGCCGGCTCGCCCCGCAGGTCGGCGCCTACCACCTGATGCGCGCGGCCGGCGGCCGCGGTGTGCTGCCGGGCGGCGTCCCCGGTGTGACCCCCGCCAAGGCCGTCGTCATCGGCGGCGGTGTCTCCGGCTGGAACGCCACCCAGATCGCCGTCGGCATGGGCTTCGAGGTGACCCTGCTGGACCGCGACATCAACAAGCTGCGCGAGGCCGACCGGATCTTCGGCACCAAGGTCAAGGCCATCATGTCCAACTCCTTCGAGCTGGAGAAGGCCGTCCTCGACGCCGACCTCGTCATCGGCGCGGTGCTCATCCCCGGCGCCAAGGCCCCGAAGCTCGTCACCAACGAGCTCGTCTCCCGGATGAAGCCGGGAAGTGTCCTTGTCGACATCGCGATCGACCAGGGCGGCTGCTTCGAGGACTCCCGTCCGACCACGCACGCCGAGCCGACCTTCCCGGTCCACCAGTCGGTCTTCTACTGCGTCGCCAACATGCCGGGCGCGGTGCCGAACACCTCCACCAACGCCCTCACCAACGCCACGCTCCCGTACATCGTGGAGCTGGCCAACCGTGGCTGGGTCGAGGCGCTGCGCCGTGACGCCGCGCTGGCCAAGGGCCTCAACACGCATGACGGCAAGGTCGTTTACCGCGAGGTCGCCGAGGCGCACGGGCTGGACCACGTGGAGCTGGAGGCGCTGCTCGGCTGACCGCCGGGCCCAAGTCATCGCAAGCGAAAAGGCGATACGTCAACACGGTTCGTCAACCGTCCGCACCCGGCCGGACCTTGCCCGACAAGGTCCGGCCGGGTGTGTGTATGGTCACTTTGCGACTCTCGGTCAACTCGCCTCGAACGTAACCCTTGAGCCGATTCGTACACCGGTGAAACCTGCCGTGCGACGGCCGTACGCCCTTGACAGAGGGATGTTTCATTGCCGACACATCCTGCCGGGTCCGGCGGATTGTGTTGCTGCGGACCGCCGACACGCCATAGAGTCGCCAACCGTCGGCATGGTGCCACGCTGACCTGTCTAGAAGTTTCCTGGTCACCAAGGAGGTAAGACGACTTGTGAATGAGTCGACATTTTCTCCCGGGGGTGGTCAACCAGGAAGCCCTGCGCGGGGCCAGGCTCCCGCGGGGTTCGAGGCTGTCGGCTCCGTCGCGGTGCGCACCTTCGCAGCCCACCAGAGTCACCAGACGTCAGGCGTGACTCGTTCAGCACACCAGAGCATGGATGGCCATCACGTGAACGCCATGGCCGGCGACGGAAGTGGCGCGCCCCACAACCACTTCGCCGACTACGACGAACTGCCCGAGGGGCACTTCTACGACCCCGACGCCGAGTACGAGCCCGACCCCGAGTACGCGGCCACGCTCGCGCCCGACGCTGCCCGCCAGCGCCGTGAGCGCATCGGCCCGACCGGTCGCCCGCTGCCGTACTTCCCGATCCCGGGACCGTTGACCGATCACGGCCCCGCGAAGATCATCGCGATGTGCAACCAGAAGGGCGGCGTGGGCAAGACGACGTCGACCATCAACCTGGGTGCCGCGCTCGCGGAGTACGGGCGCCGGGTGCTGCTCGTCGACTTCGACCCGCAGGGCGCGCTGTCGGTCGGCCTCGGCGTCAACCCGATGGAACTCGACCTCACCGTCTACAACCTGCTCATGGAGCGGGGCATGGCGGCCGACGAGGTGCTGCTGAAGACGGCGGTCCCCAACATGGACCTGCTGCCCAGCAACATCGACCTGTCGGCGGCCGAGGTGCAGCTCGTCTCCGAGGTGGCCCGCGAGTCGACGCTCCAGCGCGCCCTGAAGCCGCTGCTGCCCGACTACGACTACATCGTGATCGACTGTCAGCCCTCGCTCGGCCTGCTCACGGTGAACGCCTTGACGGCCGCTCACAAGGTGATCGTGCCGCTGGAGTGCGAGTTCTTCGCCCTGCGCGGTGTGGCGCTGCTGACCGAGACCATCGAGAAGGTCCAGGAGCGGCTCAACCCGGAGCTGGAGCTCGACGGGATCCTCGCCACGATGTACGACTCACGCACGGTGCACAGCCGCGAGGTGCTCGCGCGGGTCGTCGAGGCATTCGACGACCACGTCTACCACACCGTCATCGGGCGGACGGTCCGCTTCCCGGAGACCACGGTCGCGGGCGAGCCGATCACCACCTACGCGTCCAACTCCGTCGGGGCCGCCGCCTATCGCCAGCTCGCCAGGGAGGTGCTCGCCCGGTGTCACGCCGAGTGAGTCTGCCGGGGGCCGACGAACTGTTCCGAACGACAGGGGGAATGGCGCTCCAGGCATCCACTCCCCGGCGCAACGCAAACGGCGAGGCCAGGGTGCCGCCCCCCGCGGGGGAGGGCGACGCGGCGGCCGGCGCGGAGGACGCGCCGCAGGCGGTGCCCGTACAGGGCGGCGACGGGGACGGCGCGGAGCATGTCGCGGCCGACGCGGAGCCGGCCGACGCCGAGTCACGCAGCCGGGGCGCGGAGCGCTCCTCGCGGCGTCAGGGGCAGCCGGCGGCGCAGGAAGGTTCTGCCGCGTCCGCGCCCCGCAACAAGCGCGGCCGGGCGGCCGCACGGCGGCCCAGCGGGCGTGAGCGGCACGACGAGAAGATCACGGTGTACGTGTCCGCCGAGGAGCTGATGGATCTGGAGCACGCGCGCCTCGTGCTCCGGGGTGAGCACGGGCTCGCCGTCGACCGGGGGCGCATCGTGCGCGAGGCGGTCGCCGTGGTGCTGGCCGACCTGGAGACCCGCGGGGACGCCAGCATCCTCGTACGACGGCTTCGTGGGCGGTAGCGGTAGCCTGCGGAGGCTATGACCTCGAACGGCTCCCCCGTCCCGCCCTCCGGCCCGGCCGGCCGCCGGCGTGCCCTCGGGAGGGGGCCAGGGGCTCCGGCGGCGCCTGCCGAGGCGCCGGTCCCGAGAGTGGCACCGCCCCCCGAGGCGAAGCCCGAGGTCGTCGACGTCCCCGAGTCGGTCGACGTCCCCGAAGCCGTCGACGTCGCGGAAGCCGTCGACGTCGCGGAAGCCTTCGCGCCGGAACCCGAGCCGGGACTCCCCGCTCCCGCGGAAACCCCGACAACCGCGGAGCCCACCCGATCCGTGGAGCCCGTCGAGGGCGAGACCGGCGGCTTCAAAGTGCGGCTGGCGAACTTCGAGGGTCCCTTCGACCTGCTGCTCCAGCTGATCTCCAGGCACAAGCTCGACGTCACCGAGGTCGCCCTGTCCAAGGTGACCGACGAGTTCATGGCGCACATCCGGGCCATGGGGCCGGAGTGGGACCTGGACGAGACGACCGAGTTCCTGGTCGTCGCCGCCACCCTGCTCGATCTGAAGGCCGCGCGGCTGCTGCCCGCCGCCGAGGTGGAGGACGAGGCCGACCTGGCATTGCTGGAGGCCCGCGACCTGCTGTTCGCACGGCTGCTGCAGTACCGCGCGTACAAGCACGTCGCCGACATCTTCAACAACCGCCTCGACGAGGAGGCCCGCCGCTTCCCCCGTACCGTCGGCCTCGAACCGCAGCACGCCGAGCTGCTCCCCGAGGTCGTCATCAGCATCGGCCCGGAGGGGTTCGCGAAGCTCGCGGTCAAGGCGATGCAGCCGAAGCCCAGGCCGCAGGTGTACGTCGACCACATCCACGCGCCGCTGGTGAGCGTGCAGGAGCAGGCCGGGATCGTCGTCGCGCGGCTGAAGGAACTCGGCGAGGCCAGCTTCCGCTCGCTGGTCGAGGACACCGACGACACCCTCACCGTCGTGGCGAGGTTCCTGGCGTTGCTGGAGCTGTACCGCGAGAAGGCGGTGGCGCTGGAGCAGGAGACCGCCCTCGGTGAGCTGCTGGTGCGCTGGACCGGCGGCGAGCAGGACGCCGCTCCGATGGTGACCGACGAGTTCGACCGGCCGCCCGCGCAGCCCGCGCCGCCCGAGCAGGCCGAGCGGGCCGAACAGCCCAAGGAGCAGGAGGAGAACGCGTGAGCGAGGAGACCACCGAGCTGCCGGCCGGGCTGCGCGCCGTCGCCGATCTGGAGCTGCGGCCCGCGCTGGAGGCCGTGCTCATGGTCGTGGACGAGCCCGCGACCGTGGAGCATCTCGCGAAGATACTGGACCGGCCCAAGCGGCACGTCGCCCGTGCGCTGCGCGAGCTGGCCGACGAGTACACGGCGCAGGGACGCGGCTTCGAGCTGCGGCTCGTCGCGGGCGGCTGGCGCTTCTACACCCGGCCCGAGTACGCGCCGGCGGTCGAGCGGCTCGCTTTGGAGGGCCAGACCGCCCGGCTCACGCAGGCGGCGCTGGAGACGCTCGCGGTGGTCGCGTACCGCCAGCCGGTCAGCCGTAGCCGCGTCTCCGTGGTGCGCGGAGTGAACTGCGACGGCGTCATGCGCACCCTGCTCCAGCGCGGTCTCGTCCAGGAGGAGGGCACGGAACCCGAAACAGGTGCGATCCTGTACACGACGACGAACTACTTCCTGGAGCGGATGGGCCTGCGCGGCCTGGACGAGCTCCCGGAGCTCGCGCCCTTCCTCCCCGAGGCGGAGGCGATCGAGGCCGAGACGCAGGAAGGCGTGCCGTCGTTCGATCCGGACGCTCCGGATTCCGAGGACGCAGACGACAAGACGACGGAACTTTGATGCGAAGCAGCGGCAGTGGCAAGAGTGGCGGGACCGGCGGACGCGGCAACTACCGCGGTGCCGGTGACAACCGGGACCAGCAGGGGCAGGGCCGCCCCCGCAAGCCCCGTCCCGAGGAGCGCCGCTACGACGTGGGGCCCGGGGCGACCAAGGACGGCCCCAAGGCGGGACGCGGCGGCGCGGCCCGCGGTGGCGCCAAGGGTGGCCCGAAGCGGCCCCAGCAGGACGGCGGCCGTACGGCCCCCGCGCGCTCGCGTGAGTACGAGACGCGCACCGAGGAGCGCAACCGGGAGCGGTACGCGGGCAAGGAGGGCGTCAAGCCGCCCAAGACCTTCCCCGGCGCCGAGCAGGAGGGCGAGCGGCTCCAGAAGGTGCTCGCGCGTGCCGGCTACGGCTCCCGGCGCGCCTGCGAGGAGCTGATCGAGCAGGCCCGGGTCGAGGTCAACGGCGAGATCGTGCTGGAGCAGGGCAAGCGCGTCGACCCGGAGAAGGACGAGGTCAAGGTCGACGGCCTGACCGTCGCGACCCAGTCGTACCAGTTCTTCTCGCTGAACAAGCCCGCCGGCGTCGTCTCGACGATGGAGGACCCCGAGGGGCGCCAGTGCCTCGGCGACTACGTCACCAACCGGGAGACGCGGCTCTTCCACGTCGGGCGGCTCGACACCGAGACCGAAGGCGTCATCCTGCTCACCAACCACGGCGAGCTGGCCCACCGGCTGACCCACCCCAAGTACGGCGTGAAGAAGACCTACCTCGCGCACATCGTCGGCCCGATCCCGCGCGACCTGGGCAAGAGGCTCAAGGACGGCATCCAGCTGGAGGACGGCTACGCGCGCGCGGACCACTTCCGGGTCGTCGAGCAGACCGGCAAGAACTACCTCGTCGAGGTCACCCTGCACGAGGGCCGCAAGCACATCGTGCGCCGCATGCTCGCCGAGGCCGGCTTCCCGGTCGACAAGCTGGTGCGCGTCGCCTTCGGCCCGATCACGCTGGGCGACCAGAAGTCGGGCTGGCTGCGGCGGCTGAGCAACACCGAGGTGGGCATGCTGATGCAGGAAGTGGATCTGTAGGCGGCCCCCTTGCGAGGGGCGGCCGTCTTGTGAGGGACGGCCACCCCCTTTATAGTCAATACGACTATTAAGGGGGTGGTGCTGGAATGCGGGGCTACGACAAGTACGCGTACGAACCCTTCGCGGTCACCGTCGACCTGGCCGTCCTCACCATCCGCGCCGGCGCGCTGCATGTGCTGCTCGTCGAGCGCGGGCAGGAGCCGTACGCCGGCCGCTGGGCCCTGCCCGGCGGCTTCGTGCTGCCGGACGAGTCCGCCGAGACGGCCGCCCGGCGCGAACTCGCCGAGGAGACCGGCCTGTCCGACGTCTCCGGCCTGCGTCTGGAGCAGTTGCGGACCTACAGCGAGCCGGACCGTGACCCCCGTATGCGGGTCGTGTCGATCGCCTTCACCGCGCTGCTGCCCGACCTTCCCGAGCCGCTCGGCGGCGGCGACGCGGCGCAGGCCCGCTGGGTGCCGTACGGCACGGCCCGGCCGCTGGCCTTCGACCACGACCGGATCCTGGCCGACGCGCACGACCGGGTCGGCGCCAGGTTCGAGTACACCGGCCTCGCCACCGCCTTCTGCCCGCCCGAGTTCACCCTCGGCGAGTTGCAGCAGGTCTACGAGGCCGTGTGGGGCACCCCGCTCGACCGGCCCAACTTCCGGCGCAAGGTGCTCGCCACCCCCGGCTTCGTCGAGCAGGTCCCCGGCGCCGCGCGCCTGACCGGTGGCCGCGGCAAACCCGCCGCCCTCTACCGCGCGGGCGGCGCCGCCGCACTGCACCCGCCCCTCCTCCGCCCGTCCCGGGAAGGACGCCCCGCATGACCTCCACCACCGTCCGCAAGCGCGCCGCCACCGGTTCCCTGCTCGGCCTCGCCCTCGGGGACGCACTCGGCTTCCCGACCGAGTTCAACGACGTGCCGTCGATCCTCGCCAAGTTCGGTCCCTGGCAACGGATGGAACTGCCCACACCCGCCTTCGTCACCGACGACACCCAGATGACGCTGGCACTGGCGCGCGGGCTGCGCACGGCGACGGACCGCGGAGTGCTCGGGCCCGCCGAACTGGCCGGGCCCGTGCGGCAGGAGTTCATCGCCTGGAACCGCTCCCCGGAGAACAACCGGGCCCCCGGCAACACCTGCCTCCGGGCCTGTGACCTGCTGGAGCAGCCGGACCGGGCCTGGCAGGACGCCAGCCAGATCCACTCCAAGGGCTGCGGTGCCAACATGCGCGTCGCACCGATCGGCCTTGTCCCCGGACTGAGCGACGAACAGCGCGCGGGCGCCGCCCAGTTGCAGGCCGCCCTCACCCACGGGCACCCGACGGCGCTGGCCGCCTCCGACCTCACCGCGCACGCCGTACGGCTGCTCGCGCAGGGCACCGAGCCGACCGGACTGGTCGGGCTGCTGCGGTCGTACGCCTGCGAGAACCGCGACCGGTACCACGAGCGGTGGCTGGGCGATCTGTGGACGCGGGCGCAGGACGCCTCCGCGGAGGGGTTCATCGCGCGCGGATGGGACGAGTGCCTGGGCGTGCTCGACCGGCTGCGGGACGCCGTGCGCTCGTTCTCCCGGGAGAACGACCCCTGCCTCGCCACGGGGCAGGGCTGGATCGCCGAGGAGGCGCTGGCCACCGGACTGCTGTGCTTCCTGCAGTTCGTGGACGAGCCGCTGACAGCCCTGCGCCGGGCCGCGTGCACCTCGGGCGACTCCGACTCGATCGCGTGCCTCGCCGGGGCCTTCGCGGGCGCCCACCTCGGCGCCGAGGCCTGGCCGGCGGAGTGGGCGGACCGGATCGAGTACCAGAGCGAACTGGTGACGCTCGGCGCGCTCTGGGACCACTGAGGTCGCCGGCCCGTCTCCCGTTCGCCGTCTCAGCGGGCGAGCGCCCCGCACCCGCCCGTGGCGGGCTGACTAGGCTGGACGGACGGAGAGCCGATGTCACACCAGCAAGGAGCAGCCGTGGCGGTACGAGCGGTCCGGGGCGCCGTCCAACTCGAACGGGACGAGGCCGGCCACATGGACGAGCAGGTCGGTGCCCTGCTCACCGCAGTCCTGGAGCGGAACGGGCTGACCGCCGACGACCTGATCAGCATCTGGTTCACGGCCACGCCCGATCTGCACAGCGACTTCCCGGCCGCCGCGGCACGCAAGCTCGGCATCCTCGACGTGCCGCTGATCTGCGCCCAGGAACTCGACATCGAGGGTGCGATGCCCCGCGTAGTCCGGGTGCTGGCGCACATCGAGTCCGACAGGCCGCGCAACGCCGTGCAGCACGTCTACCTCGGCGCCGCCGCCGCCCTGCGCAAGGACATCGCCCAGTGAGAACCGCACTCGTCATCGGCACCGGGCTGATCGGCACCTCCGCCGCCCTGGCCCTCGCCCAGCGCGGCGTGGTCGTCCACCTCGCCGACCACGACCCCGAGCAGGCCCGCACGGCGGCCGCGCTCGGCGCCGGCACGGAGGAGGCGCCCCAGGGGCCCGTCGACCTCGCGATCGTCGCCGCCCCGCCCGCGCACGTCGCCGCGGTGCTCGCCGACGCCATGCGGCGCGGCCTCGCGCGCGGCTACCTCGACGTGGCCAGCGTCAAGGGCGGCCCACGCCGTGACCTGGAGGCACTCGGGCTGGACCTGACCCGGTACCTCGGCACGCACCCCATGTCCGGCCGGGAGAAGTCCGGCCCGCTGGCCGCGACCGGTGATCTCTTCGAGGGCCGCCCCTGGGTGCTCACCCCCACGAGGGACACCGACACCGAGGTGCTGAACCTCGCCCTGGAGCTGGTCTCGCACTGCCGCGCCGTGCCGGTCGTCATGGACGCCGACGCCCACGACCGGGCCGTCGCGCTGGTCTCGCACATGCCCCACCTGGTCTCCAGCATGGTCGCCGCCCGTCTGGAGAACGCCGAGGAGGCGGCCGTGCGGCTGTGCGGCCAGGGCATCCGGGACGTGACCAGGATCGCCGCCTCCGACCCGCGCATGTGGATCGACATCCTCTCCGCGAACCCCGGCCCGGTCGCCGACCTGCTCGGCGACGTCGCCGCCGACATCGACGAGACCGTCCGGGCGCTGCGCGCCCTGCAGTCCTCCGACGAGGCCAAGCGGCGTGAAGGGACCGACGGCATCGAGGACGTGCTGCGGCGGGGCAACGCCGGGCAGGTCCGCGTTCCCGGCAAGCACGGGTCCGCGCCGCGCGTGTACGAGGTCGTCGCGGTGCTCATCGACGACCAGCCGGGCCAGCTGGCCCGTATCTTCGCGGACGCGGGGCAGGCCGGGGTCAACATCGAGGACGTCCGGATCGAGCACGCCACGGGACAGCAGGCCGGTCTCGTGCAGCTGTTGGTGGAGCCGAGGGCGGTGCCCGTCCTGACGGCGGCACTGCGGGAGCGGGGCTGGGCGATCCGCCAGTAGGGCGCCCGCCCGTCGCCGGGCAGGTGGGCCGGACGAGTGACCCGCACCCAGTAACCTTGTGCGGGGCACCGTCTCGCCCCCAGATCGCCACCCCGGCCCAGGAAGGTCCCCACAGTGGAAAGCGTCCCGGCAGTGATTGTCGCCATCGACGGCCCCTCCGGCACGGGCAAGTCCAGCACGTCGAAGGCGGTGGCCGCGCGGCTCGGCCTGAGCTACCTGGACACCGGTGCCCAGTACCGGGCGATCACCTGGTGGATGGTGACCAACGGCATCGACGTCGCCGACCCGTCGGAGATCGCCGCCGTGGCCGGCAAGCCGGACATCGTCTCCGGCACCGACCCGGCCAACCCGACGATCACGGTCGACGGAGTGGACGTCGCCGGCCCGATCCGCACCCAGGAGGTCACCTCCGAGGTCAGCGCGGTCAGCGCGGTGCCCGAGGTGCGCGCCCGGATCACCGAGCTGCAGCGCACGATCGCGACCGACGCGGAGCGGGGCATCGTCGTCGAGGGCCGCGACATCGGTACGACGGTGCTGCCGGACGCCGACCTGAAGATCTTCCTCACCGCCTCCGCGGAGGCCCGTGCCGCCCGGCGCAGCGGCGAGCTGAAGAACGCGGACGTGCACGCCACCCGCGAGGCGCTCATCAAGCGGGACGCCGCCGACTCCAGCCGGAAGACCTCGCCCCTCGCCAAGGCCGGCGACGCGGTCGAGGTGGACACCACCGACCTCACGCTGCAGCAGGTCATCGAGCGCGTCGTGGGCCTCGTCGAGGAGAAGCGGGCGGCGAAGTGACCGAGGCACCGTCCCTGCGGGGCGCGGAGGTCGGCCGGCGCATCGGCCTCGCGCTGATGCACGCGCTGTGGCGGCCCCGGGTGCTCGGTGCCTGGAAGGTGCCGGCGAGTGGCCCGGTGATCCTCGCCGTCAACCACTCCCACAACGTCGACGGCCCGATGGTGATGGGCGTCGCGCCCCGGCCGGTGCACTTCCTGATCAAGAAAGAGGCGTTCGTCGGCCCGCTCGACCCGTTCCTGACCAGGATCGGCCAGGTCAAGGTGGACCGGCAGAGCGCCGACCGCACGGCGATCACCCGGGCGCTGGACGTGCTGTCGGCCGGTGGGGTGCTGGGGATATTCCCGGAGGGCACCCGGGGCGAGGGCGACTTCGCCTCGCTGCGCGCCGGGCTCGCCTACTTCGCCGTGCGCAGCGGCGCCCCCGTCGTCCCGGTCGCCGTACTGGGAAGCTCGCAGCGGCGGGGACGGCTGGTCAAGGCGCTGCCTCCGCTGCGGCAGCGGATCGACGTCGTCTTCGGCGAACCGTTCGAGGCGGGCGACGGCAGCGGACGGCGTACGCGCACGGCGCTGGACGAGGCGACCGAGCGCATCCAGAAGCAGCTCACCGAGCACCTGGAGCTGGCCAGACGGCTCACCGGCCGGCTGTCCGCCCCCGGGAGCCGGTCCTGAGGCCCGGGGACGGGCCGGAAAACGTCAGGCGCCCGGCCGGGCGCTGGGCGACACTGAGTAGTGGATCACCCTGAACCGGGTGCTCCACCGATCACCACGATGAACGACGAGGTACGGACTTCATGAACGACCAGATCCAGCCCGACGGCTCGGACGCGTTCGAGCACGATCACGGGGCGCTCGGCGACGCCGAGTACGCGGAGTTCATGGAGCTCGCCGCCGAAGAGGGCTTCGACCTGGAGGAGGTCGAGGGCGCCATCGAGGCGGCCGGGCACGGACCGCTGCCCGTCCTCGCCGTCGTGGGCCGCCCGAACGTCGGCAAGTCGACCCTGGTGAACCGCATCATCGGCCGCCGCGAGGCAGTCGTCGAGGACAAGCCGGGCGTCACCCGTGACCGTGTCACCTACGAGGCCGAGTGGGCGGGCCGCCGCTTCAAGGTCGTCGACACCGGCGGCTGGGAGCAGGACGTCTTCGGCATCGACGCCTCCGTGGCGGCGCAGGCCGAGTTCGCCATCGAGGCGGCCGACGCGGTCGTCTTCGTCGTCGACGCCAAGGTGGGCGCCACCGACACCGACGAGGCGGTCGTACGACTGCTGCGCAAGGCCGGCAAGCCCGTCGTCCTGTGCGCGAACAAGGTGGACGGCCCGAGCGGCGAGGCCGACGCGTCGTACCTGTGGTCCCTCGGCCTCGGCGAGCCGCACCCCGTGTCGGCGCTGCACGGCCGCGGCACCGGCGACATGCTGGACGCGGTCCTGGAGGCGCTGCCGGAGGCACCGCGCCAGAGCTTCGGCGGGGCCGGAGTCGGCGGCCCGCGCCGCGTCGCTCTGATCGGCCGTCCCAACGTCGGCAAGTCCTCGCTGCTGAACAAGGTGGCGGGCGAGGAGCGCGTCGTCGTCAACGAACTCGCCGGCACCACCCGTGACCCGGTCGACGAGCTGATCGAACTCGGCGGCAAGACCTGGAAGTTCGTCGACACGGCGGGCATCCGCAAGCGGGTGCACCTTCAGCAGGGCGCCGACTACTACGCCTCGCTGCGCACCGCCGCCGCCGTGGAGAAGGCCGAGGTGGCCGTCGTGCTGATCGACGGCGCCGACTCCATCTCGGTGCAGGACCAGCGGATCGTCACCATGGCCGTGGAGGCGGGGCGCGCGATCGTCATCGCCTACAACAAGTGGGACACCCTCGACGAGGAGCGCCGCTACTACCTGGAGCGGGAGATCGAGACCGAGATGGGCCAGGTCGCCTGGGCACCCCGGGTCAATGTCTCGGCGCACACCGGCCGGCACATGGAGAAGCTGGTCCCGGCGATCGAGACGGCCCTGGCGGGCTGGGAGACGCGCGTCCCGACGGGCCGGCTGAACGCCTTCCTCGGTGAGCTGGTCTCCGCCCATCCGCACCCGGTCCGGGGCGGCAAGCA